>DAOVBJ010000213.1 GCA_030670615.1 Candidatus Bathyarchaeota archaeon
GGCTATGCCCTTCCAAGAGTTGGGTAAGGGCTTGATGACAGCAGCGTCGTTGGGTCCGCTGTACCGCCCCTGTAAGGGTTTCAGAACTGTGATACCCTGAACTTCATGGTCGTAGGTTCGGATAACGGACTCTTTGCTGGCGATGTTTGGGGTGGATAGGAGACGGATGAGGGTCGTGGATAGGTCCTTTGGCGAGTTGAACCGTGGTTCGGGGTAGTCCACAGGATTCCACTGGGACACAACCCGGGGCCTCGGCGTTTCAAAGAGGAAAGCCAAGTCAAGTTCCGCGACTCTAACGCCCATATAATCGATCTTCGCAACTCCGTCATCCGTGAACCAGCCAATGCACGTCGCCTCAACCTCTTCGTTCCTAAACACGTCTAAGACCGTTTGAAGCTGTTCCCTCCCAACGGAGAGAAGCATTCGCTCTTGAGACTCAGAAATCCAAATCTCCCACGGCACGATCGTCGAGGTCTTGAGGGGAACCTCACTGAGCTCGACGTGAAAGCCGCAGTGATGCCGATGCGCCATCTCACACACGGCGCTGGATAGGCCTCCACCGCCGAGATCCGTTATTCCCGACGCAAGGCCTCCATCCCTCACAGCGATTATCCCCCGTCGAAGCTTTTCCTCTTCCACGGGATTGGCTATTTGCACAGCCGACCGTGACGCCTCCGCTTCCTCCGTCAACTCCAGGGAAGCAAAGGTGACGCCGTGGATGCCGTCGCTCCCCGTCCTCCCGCCGACGAGGACGACGGCGTCGCCATGCGCAGTGTTTTTAACGTATTTGGCGAGGGGGAGGATTCCAACGCACCCACAGTAGACGAGGGGGTTGCCGACGTAGCCTTCTTCAAAGAAGATGGCTCCGTTGACCGTGGGAATGCCCATGTTGTTTCCGTAGAATCCGATTCCCGCGACGACCCCTCGAAAAATGTATTGGGGATGTTTGACGCCCTCGGGAAGCTTTTCAAAGGCGTAGTCTAGGGGGCCGAAGCACAGAACATCGGTGCAGGCGATGGGTTCCGCCCAAACCCCCAGAACGTCCCGTATCGCGCCGCCGGTTCCTGTTGCTGCGCCTCCGAAGGGCTCGACGGCTGAGGGGTGGTTGTGGGTTTCAACTTTTATGGCGACGCCGAAGCCCTGGTCAAATTCGACGATGCCGGCGTTGTCCTCGAAGACTGAGAAGCACCAAGGCGGATTGAGGGTCTTCGTGGCCTCCACGATGTAGCTTTTGAGCAAGCCGTCTACTATGAGGCTTCCGTCGGGGGCGACGATGGTTCCTTTAAAGATCTTGTGATAGCAGTGTTCCGACCATGTTTGGCCGATTGTTTGCAGTTCAACGTCGGTTGGATTTCGGTTTCTCCTCGAAAAATAGGCTTTGATTTCCTTCATTTCATCGCAATTCAAGGCGAGGCCCATGTCTTGACTGATCTGTTGCAGTTCATCGTCATCGGCTGCTAGAAGGTTGATTGTGACCAGTGTGAATTCGTGGGGGCCTTCGATGTAGAATCGCTGGGTCATTCCACTTCAACCACATCGTAGTGATAAGTGTCTTTAACGGGGTTGGCGAGGAGGCGCCGACACATCTCTTCCACCTCTTCCTCTGCTCGTTGAATGGATTCAGCGTCAAAGGTGACCTCATAGACCTTAACCACCCTGACCATCTCAACTTCATACTTCAGGTCCCTCAGACTCTTCGCCGCGGTTTCTCCTTCGGGATCAGAGTGACCTGGCTTCAGACGTACCTCAACATGAGCCTGGTACCTCATCGTGGTTCATCTCCAGTGATCTTAAATGGTGACCCCTCAAAGGGAACCTTCACGGGCTCTTGCGGATAGTGGAACTTCCCCCAAGGACTGAGGATGGTCAACCGATTTTCTCCCTTCGATTTTTCACATCGACCAATTACCTTGGCTTCGAGACCGAAACGTTCAGGAATGCTTAACAAGTCCTCAGCGGATTCAGCGTCCACAATAATCTCGAAGCCGGTGCCCATGTTATAGTTTTCCAACATCGTACGCCAATCTTCGCTGGAGGCTTCCTGAATCAAGGGAAAGATGGGGTCTACTTCCATCAGCGTCTTTATGTAGTGGATGTTTTTGCCGAGTCGAAGGCACTTCGTCTGTCCTCCTCCAGTGTTGTGGAGGAGACCCTTCACGTGGGAACCATGTTTTTCTAGAACATTTAAGATGATGGGCGTGAATAATCGTGTGGGAGACGTTATGGCCTCGCCAACGGTCATGTCAAGCTCATCAAGATATTGGTTGGGACGGAAGTGTCCCGTATAAGGGCTAGAGTGTAAATCCCGGGTTTCTGGGTATTTATCCGAGTAATCCCTTCGTAGCAGGGCATGCCGGGCCAAGGTGATTCCATTACACATGATACCACTGTTCACGGTTTTCTCGAGTTTAGTTTTGCCACCACTTCGCAATCCGATTATTACGTTGTCTTTGGAGACGGCTTCTCCGGAAACGATGTCGTCAAGTTCAACTATTCCAAGCGTGGTGCCCGATAAGTCTATCAAGCGGATAAGGTCAGCTAACTCAGCGGTCTCCCCGCCAGCGAATTGCAGATCCACCCCATACCGCCTCAGAAGGCTCAGGCATTCCGCGAAGCCTTGACTCAGGGTTTTGAGGAG
>DAOVBJ010000158.1 GCA_030670615.1 Candidatus Bathyarchaeota archaeon
CTTCTCTCGCTCTGGATTCTGAAGGTAAACCACACATAAGCTACCTTGACAGAAAAAATTTGAATTTAAAGTATGCCTCGACCTCTGATGAGTATTTCGCCACTGTTAACGTCACACCATTCGATAGTGACAGCGATGGACAGAACGACGCAGTTAAGGCTCAGATGGACGTTGACACCTCATACAGTGGCACTGTGCCAGTCCAAGTCTATGCCTTCCTCGTTGACACTTTTGGATACAATGCTGCCCTCAACTACACAAGCTGGAGCATAACGGGGCAGGTTGTAGACTGGATGCATCCGAACGCAAGTGTCACCCTCTATGTTCCACCAGGGTACCTTGAAGGTCCTTCCACGTACTGGGTTATGCTCAACCTCTTCGACGAAGACGGTCTTTTGGAAGACTCCGACGAAGAAACCAACATCTACCTCTACCCCTCCAGCTCAGTCACACCTCCCCCTACTGCTTTTATCGAAAGCTGCAACTCAACAGGAGTGCAACAAGACGTTTTCGAGTTGGGAGAAACATTGTACGTGACTGGAAGCGGGTTTCCACCATCCACCGGATGCCAGCTCTATGTCGTGGCGGATCAGGAGACTTGGACAGATGGCATGACCATCCCGGAGCGTGTTCCCGGCACTGAACCCTACATCGCCTTCAATTCTGGGGGCGAGATCGATCCAACAGATATTTGGCATGATCCTCAGACCGCTGGAAGCTACGATATTATTGTAGACGTCAACGATAATGGTCAATATGACATCCGTGTTGATATGCTAGATGATAGCGATGTGGAGCTGACAGCAGGACTCTCCATCATCCCTGAACTCTCAGCGATCCTACCAGTATTCATGATCGCTACATTCGCGATGGCTATTCTTCTCAGACGTAAGCATGTGCACGAATAAGCCGGGGAAACGAAGCATGGATGAAATGAGTTCTTGGCTCATTTCTCTGTTCTCCAACAGAATCCATGTTGCGCGCGCGCGAAGGAAGGGGCTTCACCTTCAACAAGCAAGCACGGTTGGTAAGAAAAAAAAAACAGGTGCACACGGTCATGCATGCATGCCACGAAGACGTTTGTGGCTAAACCTTATAGATTGCGTTTCTCTAAACGCATGAATGAAGGTGAAAGAATGAAATCAAAATACAGAGTTCATAGATTCAACCTTAGCATGACGAAAGATCAGAGTAAGCTGGAGCAATTCTTGAATGGCTTAGATGGCGAGGTCGTAGCAATCATCCCGAACGTTACTCCGATGCCCGCTACCTACGTGGACTTTCTTCTAATCGTGGAGAAAATCAGCTAACCATCGACCGCACGAAAGTCATGCGCGTGTCGGGGGATCTATATGGTGCTAATATTCACGAAATCAGATCTTAAAAAAGTAATATCCATGAAAGACGTCATTGAGGTTGTTGAGATGGCATTTTCGGAGCTGCAAAGGGGCACAGCAACCTTACCTCTGAGAACGGGAATAACTCTTAGTAGAGAAGCTGGTTGGATGGGTGTTATGCCAGCTTATCTTGAAAAGATGGGTTCTCTTTCGACAAAAATCGTCACCGTTTTCGAGAAAAACTTGGAGAAGAAGTTACCCACGATAATGGCAACTGTAATATTAAACAGTGCTGAAACAGGGGCTCCATTAGCGATAATGGACGGAACATTTATCACTGCTATGAGAACAGGAGCTGTATGCGGAGTAGCCACCAAATACTTGGCTAGAAAAGATTCAAAGACCGTTGGAGTTTTTGGCGCTGGAGTGCAGGCGAGGACTCAGCTAATAGCGGTGTGTGCCGTGCGGAATATAGAAAGAGCGTTCGTGCATGATAAGATTAAAGAGAGAGCTGATGTGTTCACAACCGAAATGTCAGAAAAACTCAACATTCCTGTTGAAACACGCAAACCTGAAGACATCGTAAAAGAGTCGGACATCATAAACACCGCAACCACAGCGAAGACCCCAATTTTTGATGGAAACTTAGTAAATCAAGGTACACACCTGAATCTAATTGGCTCTTTCAAACCTGAAGTTAGAGAAGTCGACGAAGTGGTAATTAAGAAGTCGAAAATCGTGGTAGACAGGAAATCCGCTGCTTTAGAGGAAGCGGGAGACATAATCATCCCACTAAAAGCAGGAATCATTACGAAAGAGAACATATACGCAGAGCTGGGGGAGCTAGTGATTGGAAAAAAACCTAGCAGAACTTCTGATTCCGAAATCACATTATTTAAATCCGTCGGTTTAGGAATGCAAGACTGTGCTACCGCATGGTTAGCGTATACAAAGGCTAAGGAGAAAGGAGATTATCAAGAGGTGGCCCTATTTAGCTAGTAAGAGTGAAATCTCGATGAGCGCGCGCGGGGGAATGATAGGAGGTTTGTGATGGAAATTGTAAAAATCGATGTTTTTCAAGTTGATTATAAACTTTTGGACCAAGAATATTCTTGGTCGCGAGGGCAATCTGTCAGCTCTTTTGTAAGTACGATCATCAGGATAACGACAGATACGGGTTTGAAGGGTTATGGAGAGGTCTGTCCTTTGGGTTCGGCTTACATGGATGCCTATGCCAAGGGTGTTCCTGCAGGCGTGAAGGAGATCGGGAGGCACATACTCGGTCAAGATCCCTGCCAGCTCAACCTCATCAATCATCTGATGGACGTGGCTTTGCTCGGACATTGTTATGTGAAATCGCCTCTGGATATTGCCTGCTGGGACATATTCGGCCAAGCGACCAGCACTCCTGTCTGCACCCTGTTAGGCGGTCGGGTCATGGACAAATTTCCTCTTTATCGAGCCATTTCTCAGGGTCCGCCTGAGCAGATGGCTGACGATGTGTCCAAATACCGTGAGGAAGGATACCGCAGGTTCCAGCTCAAAGTGGGGGGAGATCCTTTTGAGGATATCCAGCGAACTAAGGCTGTATTGAATATCATCAAATCTGGGGACATCCGTGTGGCGGATGCCAAAACAGGTTGGTTACCGCATCGCGCTATCCGTGTGGTCAATGCCTTGGAGGGAGAGGATGTGTATATCGAACAACCATGCTCGACCCTCGAGGAATGCCTTGTCGTTCGTGCTCATACACCGCAGCCCATGGTTCTGGATGAGGTGATTCGTGATGTCCAGTCCCTGATAAGGGCCTACGACCTTGGTGCCATGGATGTTGTCAACCTGAAAATATCGCGATTAGGTGGATTGACCAAGGCCAAACAGATGCGAGACTTATGCCAGTCGCTTGGCATAGCCATGACGATCGAAGATAGCTGGGGAGGGGATATCACCACAGCCACCATTGCCCATCTAGTCGGGAGCACAAAGGCGGAGTTTTATTTCACATCCACGGACTTCAACAGCTACAATGATGTGCATCTCGCTGAGGATGCTCCCGCAAGGAAAGAGGGATGGCT
>DAOVBJ010000028.1 GCA_030670615.1 Candidatus Bathyarchaeota archaeon
CGAATATCATGGACTTTCATTAAGTTTTTTTCTAAATATGCTTTTAGAAAAATGATTGCGTCTTGTTTTGTCTTAGGCGTTGGGATAACTCCTAACCTAAGACCACGTTCGTCAAAATTAACCAAGTTTTCGAGGCGGCCGATAATTCCTGAGATGGCTCCTGCCTGCCCCATTTCTTCGATTCTCTGTAAAGCAACGTCTTCGGTAGCCAGCTTCTCGATAAACTCTTTCCAAGCCTCAAATTCAACGATCGCGCTTCTTGCCATTCGCACTGTTTTCTCCGCGTTTTCCATCTCGAGGGGTAAATCGTTCTTTCTATCGCTCGCCTTTTGGAGAGAGCTGGCTGTCTTAGCAAATCTTTCCTGCTCCTCTTTTCGCAGTCTTTGGAGTTCGTGGAGATGTGCTTCAAGATCCTTCATCATTAATCTGAATGTTGTACGCCGTTCCTCGAGGTTTTTCAGGTTGTTAGAGATTATACGCTGTTTAGCTGTGTTCGTCTTCAGTTGGTTGTCTAACTTGAATATCTGACGTTCTACTCTATTGAGTTCCGCCTCAAGTTCCCTCATTTTTGCAGTGTTTTTCCCGAGGTTTTGTTTTAGTTCACTTAATTCATTTGTAAGCGTGGTGTCTTTCAAGGAGGTCTCATCGATGTCTTTTTTTAGTTTGTTCCTTTCGGTCTTCAGCTCGGATAATCTACGTTTAGACTCTTGTATGTCCTTCTTCAGGGAGGCTAGTTGTTGAACTCGTTCTTCACGAATTTTTGTTAGACCGCGTAAACTGATTTTACCCGACGTATTCTCCATCTTCAAGCTCGCCATGTTAGCCATGATTTCTCCAATGCGTGTTTGAATGGAGCGTAGTCTCCCGCTTCCTTTGTCCGCGACCTCTTCGTCAAACCGCCTCCTCGCTGACTCTACTTCCCGTCGTCTTCGTTGCAGGTTATCTCCTTGTTCTTTGATGTCTTCGACTGCCGAACGCTTTTGCTGAAGTTCTTCAGTAAGTTTCTTTTTTTCGTTCTCGATCTCAATAATTGAGTTGGAAGTTAAAATGGCTTGGAGTTTTCGAATCTCTTCTTGGATAAAATTGTAGCGAAGAGCGTCATTTCGTTCCTCTTCCAGTCGTTCCAGCCGATATTGAACATCTCCGATCCTCGCGTCTGCAATTCGAAGGTTTGTTTCGGCTTGACGAAGCTGCTGCCTCGCTTCATTCCTCTTCGCATTGTATTCGGCGATCCCAACAAAATCCTCGATAACACGCCGTCGTTCCTCGGGAGTGATGTCAGCCAGTTTCGTAATTGTTCCTTGAATAATCATGTTATACCCTGATGAATAGAGCCTTGCCATCCCTAAGATGTCGACGAGCTGGCTTCTGGAGACGGTTTCCCTATTCAACATGTACTTGCTGAAGCCCTTCCGGTTCACCCGTCTCGACAGAGTAACAACATCGGTGTCGACGGGGATTTTCCTGTCACTATTGTCAAAAAGAAGCTTTACGTAGGCGGACCTGGACGTAGGAGTCCCTAGAACACCGTCAAAGATGACCTCAGACATTTTTGCCGCCCTCAACGACCGTGCTCTCAAATCTCCCAACACAAATCTGATGGCGTCAAAGACGTTGCTTTTGCCACTTCCATTCGGACCAGTGAAGACGGTTAAGCCTTTTTCCAAGTTAAACGTGATTTTTTTGGGCCCAAACGATTTAAATCCACGAAGTTCAAGTTGTTTAATGTGTACCAGCCGCTATTCCCCCACACATAACCCGTCGTGCTCCAACGTCACACCCTGTTTATGATAAGCAACAAGACATGTATACATCACGTGAAAAGCCTTTAAATGTTTAGTCGCAGAGGATTGTGCGTGGCTTCAAGGTATTTCTTCGCGTATTTTTATTGGCAAACGGATATAATGTCTTTATATTAAAAGGCTTTACAAATCGGTTGTGAACCTCGTTTTTGGCTAAACAGGGCCCCTCAACACTTCTTAGGAATAACTATCTTTACGGACACAAATCTTTCGAACACGCTGGACGTCCCAGTAGAGAACTCCTCGAATCGAAGATGGCGTAAACGACTGAGACGCGACCCTAGGCTTTTCAACCAGTTCATCGCCATCATCTCTGCGTGGCCTTCCTCTTCGGGTAAGCACTGTTATCAGGGGGATACGTTTAAACATCTTTTCCTGAGGTATGACCCGTAGCTGCCCCCCCCTCCCCCTATCCCTGAAGGGGTCTATTAATACGTCTTATAATCCTTCTTTATTCGGCGATGGATGTGCTCGGCTGCGCGGTTCAAGTAGATTAACCTCCTCTTTTTTTAAGCGCGTAGCTCATCCATCAACTTTCAATGCCATCAGCTGAGTAACATCGAAGAAATAAAGCGTCTACAAACTGTTTGATTTGTTCGAGTGCTGAACTAGAAAGCATCGGAGGAGAGGACTGAAATAGGAAGCTTGGTAAATGTTTTTACTGCTTTCAATGATGCAGGTAACGCCTTCACACCTTCATGTGCCGGGACTAACAGCCGTTTTATTCTTTTATGAAATACGTTACATGGGAGACGTCAGGTGAGGAGGGAGAGCACTCTTCTTGAATGATATATTGGAACGCGATGCACCATGGTTACATGAAGACTCGCCTCAAGTTGTTTCTACGGTCTCAATGAAACGGAGTTCTAAAATGAGGTTAGTGTAAGAGCGCCAACGGGTTTAGATTGACTGTTTAAAAGAAAACGTTTAGCGCGCGCGCGCGCGAATTGACTAAAAGTGGAGTTGGAGTACCTGACATATGTTTTTCTCGTCGTATGTGAAGCCATAATCGTTTTACAGGTGGATAAATACTCACTCAGACATGAAATGTGCCCAAAGACTGGACGCACAGTTTAGTATCTGACGTAACCCCTTTTTAAAAAGAGTTCCGCTCTGGTTTTACACACAGCCACGGTACATGTTGTAAACAGCTCTCTGACACCGTTGTCCTCTCAATAAGTATGGTGTGACCTGCGTAGTATTCTCTTGTTACGTCTGGTATGCTTCAATGACTCCGTCTGTTAAACGTCGTGTCAGAAAGATAAACCTTAATACACCAAAAGTTGTATGGCTTGGGAACGGTTATACACTCGATACATCCTTCGTGGGTAGAGGAAGGTTCTTGCGCGTCGAAGTCGTTGTCAAGGGCATTGTTCAAGGCGTTGGCTTTCGCCCCTTCATTTACAGAATTGCTGTCGCGAATCATCTTTTCGGGTACGTCAGGAATAAGGGCGACGCTGGAGTGGAAATTGTCGTCGAAGGAGTGGAAGGGCGTGTGCAGCGTTTCCTAAAGTCGTTGAACGAGGAGAAACCTGCCCTCTCCCAGATCTACGACCTATCCCTTACCCGCTCAAAAGACACGAGGCAGTTTACCGCTTTTTCAATTCTTAAGAGCCTTGAGGGAGGCGACTTATCGGGCTCCATAATTCCTTATGACATCGCTACATGTGATCACTGCCTTACGGAACTTCGAGATCCAGAGAACCGTCGGCGCAACTATTTCTTCATAACGTGCACTCAGTGCGGTCCAAGATACACGGTCATCGAAGGGCTTCCCTATGATAGGCCCAATACCACTATGAAAGACTTCCCCATGTGCGACGCGTGTAAAGCGGAATACCTAGATCCTTTGAACCGACGATTCCACGCCCAGACGATAGCCTGCGAGAATTGTGGGCCCAAAACCCGACTAACAACGAGTACGGGAGAAACCCTGTCGGTGAACGACCCCATTAGTCAGACAGGTAAACTGGTTGAAGAGGGCTTCCTTGTGGCCGTGAAGGGGAATGGCGGATTCCATATCGTAGCTTCCACTCTCAACTCCAGGCCAATTTTACGGTTGCGGCGAGTTAAACACCGATCTCACAAGCCCTTTGCTGTCATGGGACGCAGCCTTGAAGTGGTGAAATCCTTCGCTGAAGTGAGTGCTGTCGAAGAAAGCCTTCTCACGTCGAGTGTTCGACCCATACTCTTGCTGAGGAAACGAGCGTCGTATAACCTCTCCGAGCTGATTTCGCCTGGTCTTCACACCATTGGTGTCATGCTACCTTACACTGGCCTCCACCACCTCTTCTTTGATGACGTAGAGGAGCCCGCGTTCATCATGACGAGCGCTAATCCCCCTAACGAGCCAATCGTCATCCAGAATCGAGAGGCCATCGCGAAGCTAGGACACGTCGTCGACTACTTCCTCTTCCATAACCGAGTCATCGCCCAGAGATGTGACGACTCTGTTGTGAGAGTTAACTCCGGAAGGACGAGCGTCATTCGCCGATCCAGGGGATACACCCCAACACCCATCCCCTTGAAAGGGCATGAGGGGTACAGCTTGGGCGTCGGCGCTGAGGAAAACGTTAACTCATGCCTCATCATCGGCGACAAGGCCTTCGTCTCTCAGTACATTGGTGACGTAGAGCAGATTGAAACATACGACTTTCTTCGGGAAGCGACGGAGCATTTATTGGATTTAACAAACGGTAGAATTGAAGCCGTTGGATGCGATTTGCATCCCCAATTCATAACGCGAAAGTTGGCTGAAGAATATGGACGACGATATGCCTGTCCCGTATTACCGGTGCAACATCATTACGCCCACATGCTGTCCTTAATGGGGGAATCGGGGTTGGATGAAATGATCGGAATCGTCTGTGACGGCGCGGGCTACGGGTCAGACGGAAGGACTTGGGGTGGCGAAGTCCTACACTGCACCTTTGACGGCTTCAACCGCGTTGGACATCTTCAGAATCAACCAATGGTGGGAGGCGATTTAGCAACGAGATTTCCCCTCAGAATGGCGGCGGGTATCCTCCACGGAGAGCTTGATGTCGATGAGTGGCTTGTATCCAAGGCTAAACACTTCCCCCACGGCGAAAGGGAAGTCGAAGTCGTCCTTAAACAGCTTAAACAGAAGCGCCTTCCTCTGACTAGCAGTTGTGGACGGGTTTTAGACGCGGTTTCAGCCCTTTTAGGCGTCTGCGTTGAACGCACCTACGAGGGGGAGCCAGCCATGAAACTCGAATCTGCCGCCATCGTTGGAAGGGACGTATTACTGTTACCGCCCACGATCGAAGGAAACGTGGTTGACACCACCTCTCTGGTGAGAGAAGTCTTTGAGACGAGGGACATCTATTCCGTTGCTGACCTCGCCTATTCAGTCGAAACGTACTTAGGGAAATCCTTGGCCTCGATCGCCATTGAGGAGGCGAGGAGACGCCGAGTCCAATTCATCGGGTTTTCGGGGGGCGTCGCCTACAATGCGCACATCGCAAAGGTCATCAAGACCACTGTCCAAGATAGAGGTCTTACCTTGATTCTTCACAAGGATGTTCCTCCCGGAGATGGAGGCATCTCCTTTGGACAGGCCCTCGGCGCGTTACGGGGGTTGTGAGCGTTTTGTCCGTTTGACGGATGGAACATTTAGGTTTATAAGTGTTCAACGAAGTTAGGAGATTGATCTACATGTGTCTAGCCATTCCTGCGAAGGTCTTAAACGTGAAGGGCAGCACTGCTACGGTGGATTTTGGCGACGGAACTCAGCGGGGAGTCAATGTTTCCCTCGTGGATGCCTCTGTTGACGAGTACGTCATCGTTCACGCAGGCTTTGCGATTGAAGTCTTAGACAAGGAGGAGGCGGAGAAGACGTTGGCTTTATGGAGAGAAATCTTACGTCAGGAATCGGCGGAGTAACTTGTCGATCTTTAGGTATCGAGACAGGTCCATCGCGCAAGACGTTATTGAGCGCCTGAAGGCAATGGGTCTTCACCACCAATTCATGCATGTTTGTGGCACCCATCAGGACACTTTGACCCGTTACGGATTGGATTCCCTCTTGGAAACCTGTGGAGTGCGGGTTCGTCAGGGACCCGGATGTCCCGTCTGCGTAACAACGGCTAGGGAGTTTGAGGAGGCCGCTGCGTTGGCTAGGACGGGAAAAACCATCACGACCTTCGGCGACGCTTCAAGGGTTCCAGGAAGGAGGGGGTCTCTCCTCGATTTGAGGGGGGAAGGCCACGACGTTCGAGTCGTTTACGGAATTGGAGACGCCGTGGCGTTGGCTCGAAAAGAGGATAAGGACGTGGTCTTCATGGCAGTAGGGTTTGAGACCACCGCTCCAACCACGGCGGCTATGATGTTGGAGGGATTACCGGAAAACTTCTCCGTCTTAAGCTGCCATCGATATATGCCGCCAGCGTTGAACGCCCTTTTAGCGATGGGCGAGTCCCGGCTGGAAGGCATCATTGAGCCAGGACATGTGAGTGCCATCATCGGCCTGAAGCCCTACGAAGGGCTATCCGAGACATATGGCGTCCCACAGGTCGTTGCGGGCTTCGAGCCTTTGGATCTGTTGATGGCTGTTTACATGTTGGTTCAGCAGATACAGCGGGGTGAAGCGAAGGTTGAAAACGAGTATTCGCGGGTAGTGCGCTATGAGGGAAACCTTCGGGCATTGAATGTGATGAGCCGCGTTTTTGATGCCTCCGACGTGGAGTGGCGGGGCTTCCCCGTGATCCCTCGTTCAGGCATGACGATTAAACGGCAGTTTGAAGCGTGGGACGCGAGGAAAGTCTGGGAAGACGATCTTCAAACTGTGAGTGACTTCCTTGAGGAGACGGGTGGATGTAAGTGTGGTGAGGTTTTAAGGGGATTAATCGAGTCGTGGGAGTGCCCCCTCTTTGGGAAGGCCTGTACGCCAACTCATCCTGTTGGCCCGTGCATGGTCTCTGTGGAAGGCTCATGCAATATCGAATACACATATAAAAAAGTGCATGTATAATTTTATAACTAGTTAGATTGTAACGCCCGGTATACACATGAATATCTATATCTTGAAACTGGAGAGTTGCTTACAGAATTATTGCTAGCTAGCTTGAGAGCTCCAGACAAGAGAGGAACAAGCAGGCGGAGTGGAGCTTCAACGTAGCCAATTAAGTGGAAGAAGTTCACGCAGGTCTGTTATAAAAGGCTTTAAAGCATTGAAGGCTAACGAAGAATTGCCGAAAACCGACTACTACGTGCGTAAGGTCTGTGGTAACACTTTGAAGAATGGCGCTCTCGTCAGATGTCCCTTTTGCGGTGCGTCACGTGCACAGTTCCTGAAAGTTACTTAACTGGCGGCTTGTATCACTAGTTCGACGCGCACGCTTCACGAGAGAACAGCTGTATTTCTTTTAGCATATTCTTGGAATGGGATCGCCAACCGGTGGCGGAAGGATGCGCTTTCCTCCCACACTGGTCTCCATGACGACGCTGGTGAACGCGTCTGTTACTTCACCAATTATCTCCGCGTCCCTTCCCTGCTCCGTTTTCCTCAAAGCAGCCAACACGTCCAAGGCCTTCTGAGCGACTACACCAACGACAACTTTTCCTTCATTGCCAATCTCCAGGGCCTCGATTCCAAGCATCTCACAAGCGGCTCTTACACCCTCTCTAATTGGAATCCGATCCTCTTCCACCATAATCCCGACGTGAGATTTTTCGCTCCACTCATTTAATGTATTGGCCAAGCCGCCCCTCGTCGGGTCCTTCATAGAGACGACGCCGCCAACATAGAGAAGCTCCATGATGAGTTTGTTTAACGGGGTGACGTCTGAAAGTATGGCGCTGTCAAAGTCATAGCCCTCTCGGAAGGAGAGGAGGGCGATCCCGTGATCTCCCATGGTCCCTGAAACGATGATTTTATCTCCCGCACGTAGGTTGGAGTCTAGAAGCCAACGGGCGTCGAAGGAACGATGCTTCTTCACTTCAGCGATGTTTCTTTCCAAAGCCTCCATCCGCCTTCCGATGCCCGACGTATTCACAACGAATTTGTCAAGAGCTCCCTTCTCCACGACCTTTGTGTCGCCCGTGATCACGTAAACCCCGGCTTCCCTGCAGGTATCTCCCATGCTTCGTACAATCTTCTCGAAGTCAGTTAAGGGGAAGCCCTCCTCTATGACGAAGCCCGAAGTTAAGGCCCGGGGTTCCGCACCCATCACGGCGATGTCATTCACTGTCCCCGCTATCGCCAATCGACCAATGTCGCCGCCGGGGAAGAAGAGGGGTTTAACCGTGTGGCAATCCGACTTTAAAACAATGTCATCAATGACGGCAGAGTCATCCAAAGCCTCTAAGGGTACCTCCACTCCACTTCCACCCAAGTACTTTAGGATGTAGTCTTTCACGAGCTGCTGCATCATATGCCCGCCAGCGCCATGCGCCATTGTAATCCTGCTCATAAAAGGATATCTCCCCAGAATCAAACCAGTCTAGGGAGACGAAGCATCGAATAAAAGTATTCTCTTTACCGTAAACGAAGGTCACGAGTTATCGACTGCAAAGAATTATAAACCGTTTCATAGCAGAATACGCTTCAAAGCCTTAACCACCCGCTTCGCCGCACTCTCTACCTCTGGAGATAATCCCTCGCCGAAGTCCACGTTTTCAGGCTGAATCAAAAGCAAGCAAATCTTCGCTCCAGTAACTTGTGTCAGATAGCCGCAGAAGATTTGAAGGGGAAGGGCGTGGGTGGACACAGCTACGCCAGATACTTCTGAAGCCTTTACGAATCGCAGATGACCGGGTTCAAGACTTAATAGAGCAGCGTCAATGAGTAAAATGTGGCTGGGGTTGAAGTCTGTGATTGGCTTCATAAAGCTCTCAGGAACGTTCTCACCCTCAATCACCAGGACGTTGTCGTTTGTAATCGTGTCCTTTAGCCTCTTAACGACTTCG
>DAOVBJ010000221.1 GCA_030670615.1 Candidatus Bathyarchaeota archaeon
ACTCGAAAGAAGGTTCTTCGAAGAGCTGTTCGCTAAGTTTACGTCGTCTATGAATAATGTCTAGAACCCCATTGAGAACCGTAAAGGACGACTAACTAGGACGACTTCCCTCAAAGGATACCCCCTTCGTTGCCCTTGAAGTAGCTAGCTAGCGTGTTCCTTCCGAGAAGCTTCACGTAAAACGCGTTGATGGCTAAACCATTCTGCAAGCTAGCTCTTCTCTCAAATCACACTAGCTCTTGCGTACAACATATTAGGATGATTCCTAAAGAAAGTAGGTGAGGTTCGATGAGGTGGATTGACTGTGACGATTAAAGAGATGGTTTGGGACCTCGCGCCGCTTGTTGAGAGTACTGATCCTGCTTCAGTCCAGAAAAAACTGGTGTCTATGGTGGCTGAAGCGAAAAGAGTGCGAGATAATTATCACGGGAAAATCGGTGGCCTTCATACGAAGGGGCTCCGCGAGCTATTGGAGGTGAAAGACGCCTTTTCGCTCACATTCGAAGGGGCCATGATGTACTGTGGCCTCATGTACGCGGCCGATGCTACGCGTGACGTCGCAAAGCAGCTGAACGATGCTGCACGAAGGGCATCCATGAAGGTCGGTCAAGCCTTAGCCTTTATCGACATCGAGGTGGGAAGACTCCTCGTCGATACTCCTTCCCTTCTCGACGACTCGGTGTTGGCTGAGTACCGACACTATCTGGAGAGGCTCTTGCGAAGTGTACCCCATCAATTGTCGGAGACTGAGGAGCGCGTGATAATTGTTAAGAACAAGAATGGGGTTAGTGCGTGGCAGTTGCTCCAGAGTGATTGGCTGTCCACCCGCACCTTCAACATCAAGATTGCAGGGGAGATGAAGACGCTGCCCTACGGAAGAATAATCGGCCTTTTCCAGAGTCGAGACCGCGATCTGCGGCGACGGGCTCATCAGGTGGTCTACGAGGGGCTGGGTGAGGATAAACTTATCTGGGCTAGTACCATTCGCGCCGTATGTGCGGATCACCTGCAAATGTGTGCATTACGTAAGTACCCGACGCCAATGACCCAGAGCTTGATCGCCAACGACGTCGAACAGAAGACGATTGCCAGCCTCATGAAGACGATTGAGCGTCACGTGGGCCTCTATCAGCGGTATCTTCGACTTAAGGCCCGTTTAATGGGTGTAGTCAAGTTAGCCAACTACGATGTGGTAGCTCCGCTGCCGCAGGCCCCTGAGAAGGATTACACGTGGACGGCGTCTCGGAAGGAAGTTGTCGACGCCTATAGGGGCTTCGATAAGCAGCTGGGAGGCTGGGTCGACGAGATGTTTGAAAAGCGTCGCATCGATGGCGAGGTTCGGAGAGGAAAACGCTCAGGGGCCTTTTGTTCGTCGTGGTTCGCCGGAAAGAGCGCGTACATCTTACAGAGCTTCAACGAGAAGATGGGAGATGTCTATACGCAGGCCCACGAATTGGGACACGCTGTCCACGCTTATCTCGGTTCAAGAGCGCAGAAACCGAGTAATTACGAGATCGGCAGCTGCATCGCGGAGTGTGGAAGCATATTTGGAGAACTACTCGTGACTGAGCGACTGCTGTCTAAAGCTGAGACGGTGGAGGAGAAACAGGCGATCCTCGCCAACGTGTTGGACCAGTTCGGTATGGCGGCCTTTCAGGTCTCCGCCCGCGTCTTCTTTGAGCAGAGCCTCTATGACGCGATCGAAAAGGGCGTGTTCCTCGACGGCGAAATAGTTTCTGAGATGTGGACGGCCGCGCGGGACAAGATCTACGGAGAAACAGTGGATTGGTTGGATGTCATGAAGTGGGAGTGGACGATGAAGTCCCATTATTACATGGCAAACTACCGCTTCTATAATTATCCCTACGTGTTCGCCCAGCTCTTCGTCTTCGTCTTGTACAAGCTCTATCAGGAACAGGAGGAGGCCTTCGTTCCGAAGCTGAAGAACCTCTTGGCAGCTGGCTCAAGCAAGTCCCCCCGTGACTTGGGTGCAGAGCTGGGCTTCGACATCACGTCTGAAGTCTTCTGGGAGAAGGGTATGAAGCAGGCCGAGGAATTCATCAACGCGCTTGAAGAAACCCTCTAACGCAAACAGGGGCCCTTCCCCCTTTTCTTCCGTTTCACCGATCCATCAACATGGATTTTTCTCCAAGGTACACAGGTAACGCCAAGATAGGTAGCTAAAATGCCTAAAGACATAATTACATTAACAAAAAGTTATTGAAGAAAAGGCTTTCTTGGCTATTCACTCACTCATTTGCTGGCTCACCTCAAACTGCATGGGAAAGTTCTGGTAGTCCCGCACACCCCTCAGCCCGAAGTGCTCAGGCCAGAACCGGATCACCTCCAGCAGTGTGTACCTCTCCGTCACATCGCCTAACCGGAAGTTCCTCACGACCAAGAGCGTCCCATCGTCCAGCAGCCGAAGTAAGTCCCTAGCAGTGACAGCCGCGTCCTCAACGCTGAAGCCTCTTCGGATGAGGCTCTTGAGGAGGCCGTTG
>DAOVBJ010000088.1 GCA_030670615.1 Candidatus Bathyarchaeota archaeon
ATTTGCAGTGTTTGTTTGACCTTTTTTTCTTTGAAGTCTCCTATCCAACATGAACCGACGCCCATCGCCCAAGCTGAGATGACCATGTTTTGTAAGGCTATTGTAGTGTCAACTACGGCCCATTTTCCCGTCATGAAGTCATCCGTATTAGCGCGCGCGCTCCCGCCTCCAGAATCTGATTTAACACGTCATTCGGGATCTCTTTCTTTTCATAGCGTCTAATACTTCTACGACTGAGAACAATGTCAACAACCGACAAATCTCTATCCATCCTATGTTATTTATACGAATTAATTCTCTTCTCAGAACCATAACAGCGTATATACCTTTCTGAACCCGTTTCATTCACAACAAGGGGTTGTCGTCCGCTTCGGGATAATGGTGTCTCAGAGCTATCGATGTCCAGACTTTCATGTCCCCCCCCGATTTTTTAAAACTCTTAAGCCAATCTGATTCTGCCCTGTTGCCTTCTTTGAGAACAATATTGTTCCTTTACGCGACTTTGGCGGAAGGGGGAGAAACGTTTTTAAGATTCTTACGTAAAGGGGAAAAAGGAAAGTGATATGTATAGACGAACATAACGGATGTTTGAGTAGTGAGGAATAAAGGAATAGGCGTTTGGTTCGCAGTCATCGTCGTCACAGTTCTTGTCTCGGTGCTGGGAACGACCTATTTTTTTGGAGTTGGACCCTTTGAACAAAGACGAACCAAACTCGTGGTCTCCACCACCACCAGCCTCTACGACACCGGACTACTCGATGTGATTGAGGTGCAATTTGAAGAGCAATATGTTATTGACGTTTACTTTATTTCCGCGGGAACCGGCATCGCGATCGAATACGCGATGCGGGGCGACGCCGACCTGATTTTAGTGCATTCACCATTACACGAACTTGTCTTCCTCGAAGACGGATACGGTGTTTGTCGGAAAATCATTGCGTACAACTTCTTCTCGATTGTGGGGTTTGCGGCTGATCCTGCAAACATTTCTGGGACGATCCTGACCCAGGCTCTCACCAGAATTGTGGACGCGGGACGAGAAGGTGAGGTTGCGTGGGTTTCGAGGGGTGACAACTCCGGAACACACACTAAAGAAAAAAGCCTGTGGAGTATTGCTGGCTTCGATTGGAACGAGCTTCGAAACGAAGACTGGTATATGGAATCGGGCCTGGGCATGGGGAAGACCTTACTGATCGCTGACGAGAAAATGGCCTACACGCTGGCAGACATAGGAACCTACCTCAAATACTATACCGACGGGCTGGTCAGCCTCGAGGTTCTGATTGAGCAAGTTCCAGATATGATTAACGTGTACAGTGCCATCGCTGTTAACAAAAACTATAATCCTCAAGCCAACTTCGATGCAGCCATCACCTTCATTAAATACTTGGCGTCCACCGACGGCCAACAACTTCTAGCTGACTATGGAAAGATCACCTATGGTCGAAGCCTATTCTTCCCCGCCGTTCAATTGTTAGCGCAAAACACGGATCCCACGCTGACTCAATGGATCGAGGACTACGCCTACTTCAACGGTGAAGAGTGCCCCGTCGAATATCAAGACGACCACCCAGAGTTGTATCGCTAAACTTTTCTAGGTAAAACCTTTGTATTTGATGTCTTACGGAGGATTCGTCAACATGGCTGTGGAAACAGAGATCGTGGAGATTGCGGTGCGAACCATCGGCGTCTCCGGAGCCGCAACTCTTCTCGCGGCACTATGGGGCATACCCCTCGGAATCATATTAGGCTTGAAACGCTTCCGAGGTAGAAGGGTCATTGTAGGCTTCTTCAATGCTATGATGGGACTGCCCGCTGTGGCCCTCGGCTTGCTTCTCTACCTGTTGTTTTCCCAATCAGGGCCCCTTGGGTTCCTTCATCTCCTGTACACGCCTCTCGCGATTGTTCTGGGGCAAGCGGTGTTGATCACTCCAATAACTGTCAGTTTCACCACTAGTACCATCGAAGCCATCGACCCCGAAATCAAGGACCTAGCAACCACTCTCGGGGCATCCGAAACCGAAGCCTCCATGGCGGTCTTGAAAGAATCGATTGGTGGCGTCCTATTGGCGGTGGCTGCAAGCTTCAACAGGGCCATAGCTGAATTGGGTGTAGCCATCATGGTAGGTGGAAATTTGAGAGGGTTAACGAGGGTGTTAACCACCTCCATTGCCCTGGAAACCACGCGGGCTGAATTGGATCTTGGAATCGCGTTGACCATCATTTTATTGGTGATTGTGTTCGCGGTCAACGCTTCCGTTAACATGCTTCAGAGTAAGGTGAGGAGTTGGCTGTGGAAATGATAACGCTTAAAGACGTTGCGAAGCAGTACGGCGACATTAAAGCGCTGAAGAACATCAGCCTCGAAGTAATGAAGGGCGAGGTCTTTTCCGTTATAGGCCCCAATGGCAGTGGCAAAACGACTCTCCTCCGGATCATGGCGGGCATTGAAGCTCCGACGAAGGGCACCGTTATTTTTGACGGCGAAGAAGTGGATGGAAAAAACCTCGTTAAACTTCGAAGAAGAGGCACCATGGTCTTT
This sequence comes from Candidatus Bathyarchaeota archaeon, assembly GCA_030670615.1. Lineage (GTDB taxonomy): Archaea > Thermoproteota > Bathyarchaeia > RBG-16-48-13 > DAOVBJ01. Next base: position 2,543 of record DAOVBJ010000088.1, read on the forward strand.
CAGAAAACCGCGCTATTCAACACCACCGTGTTCGGGAACATTGCCTACGGCCTTAAATTGAGGCAGTTTCCACAGCAGGAGATAAAGGAACGCGTTATTGACGCTCTTGATATTGTGAAGTTACACGGCTACGAAGAGCGATTGACAAAGAGTTTATCGGGAGGCGAACAGCAGCGAGTGGCCCTCGCACGAGCCCTAGTTCTGGAGACCGATGTCCTCTTTTTAGATGAGCCCACAGCCAATCTTGATCCGAAGAGCGTCTCCGTCATTGAGGAGACGATTACCTGGATCAACCGTGAACGGAACACTACGGTAGTTCTGGCCACCCACAACATGTACCAAGCAGAGACCTTAGGCAATAGAACAATGCTCATCATCAATGGCGAGATAAGCCAGATCGGCCAATCCAAAGAGATCTTCACCCTCCCCTCCACCCAGCTAGCAGATTTTACGCGGGTCGAAAACATCTTTTCTGGAATCTCAACGATGCGGGTGGAAGGAACGCCCATCGTCACCCTTGATAATGGGCTGAAGATCGAAGCCGCTCATGGAAGTGGGGGAAGGGTCACCCTCTTCATTCGACCAGAAGACATAATTCTTTCCAAGGACAGGATCGTGTCGAGTGCACGAAATGTTTTCGCGGGTCAGATCGCGGGAATCATCGACTTAGGACCCTTAGTGAAACTAAGAGTGGATGCAGGGCGTGAATTCGTGGTTCAAATCACGAAACGCTCCTTTATTGAAATGGGACTCAACATAGATTCTCATGTGTTTCTCACCTTCAAGGCAAGTTCCGTACACGTATTATAACGAAACAGATCCTCGAAGGTTGATGAACGTAACTGAACCCAAAGTATAATCCACGTAGCCAGCTATTTTCTGTATCCGAGAGCTTAACCGCCCTCGACGAAGGGAATGAATATGAGTTCTTCATACTCTGCCTTGAAGTCTAAAATCCTTTGCAGTCCACCGCTACGCCTCGTGGCAAGCCATCCCTGTTTTGTGAGGTTTCGAAAGAAGTCTCTGGCCTTCGCTACATCGTCAGCATCGTCCTTCCTCCACGTAAGTATGATCTTCGCACCTTCCTTTGAAACATTCATAAAATCCCCCCAAGGATGCTTGTAGGGTACGCATATGTTACTGTGTGTAAGAATGTTTAGGGATTATAATACATAGCCTTTTCGCGTAGTTTTCTAAATTGTTTTGAAGAGGGTTTTAATTACCCCGTGGGTTGAGGGCACTCCTGTTCCGAGACAATGGTAGAATCAGCTTTCGAATTCGAGTTAACTAGCAGACGTTAGAAACCATCATGTTAAACATGTATGGAGGTCCTCCCCGAACTAGAAAGCCGTGAGCACATACCGCGATCCAATACGTCCTAAAAAGTCAACCGCACATTTGTATTCATGATAACATTGTACATTAACATACTCCGAAAATAAATAAAGGAAAAACCTAAAAAATGTTTGAGGATATGGTTCTTCATTGGATTTGAAAGGGGCGCTTGAACAAATGATAGAGTTAATTGATTATCAACGCGTTCCGATAGGTTTTGAGGTTGCCCTCGTAGCTGATGAAGAGGTTACTATCCCCCTTTGGAGTGGTGGCATGTTTATGGCTAAGGCTGAAGACTGGGATGATGAAGTTCATTTCATCAACAAGATGCAAATGAGATTGCCGAAACTTGGTACGAATGCGAGAATGCTTCGTTTGCAAATCATTGGCAACGAACAGTGTCATTACAGGTTCTTTCAAAATAATTTAAAAATCCTCCAGGGAATTGGCGATATGCATCCCAGAAAAGATGTGATGGGACATGTACCCAATCTTCCCGACTATATTCAAGCGTTGGAGAACGAACGAATTGAGATGGGTAAAGCGTATCTGAGAGTCTTAGAGTTGTGGCTTGAAGGTAAAAGCACATGGGAAGCCAAGCATACGCTGCCCAAGTTCAAATCCTTAGTAGATTCGATCTATTGGACTTTAGGGGAACGAACGCCCCTAAAAAAGTTGTATGTAGAACGAATGATTATCAGCTTTAGCTACCCCATTTTACATTGGAGTGGCGAAGCTGACCTCTCCAATATCGCTGGAAAAACAGTAGATGCTTTCGGTATCAATCATCCACGAGGGCTGGAAATTGACAAAAAGATCGCTCAAGCAAAAAGAATCAACCTCACATACAGCCCACGAATCTTTGGCAATAAAAAACAATTTGGTGATGACACCCTCGCACACATATTCTACCGCGGAAGAGGTTTATGTAACCACAAATTCTTCAGGCATGTACAGATCATCCTCAACAGCATTGGTAAAGGAGAGTGGAGGAAAGACGACCCGCCACGAGGCAAAGAAAGGATCACACTAGCAGCAAGAATATCCCATTACGTATTTGCTTTAGACTCTTGGCTTGCAGAGTTAGATGAAAAGAAAGCGATAACCGAAGATCCCGATGCGAGAACAGTAATCCAAGAAGTCTACGCCACTCTTGGTGATAGAAGCCAAGTCAAAGAATGGTTGGTGGCCTCTCTGTGGAAAACGATGAAGGATAATAAAAAATATTTTAAAATTGTGAATGTCGACAAA
>DAOVBJ010000112.1 GCA_030670615.1 Candidatus Bathyarchaeota archaeon
CCCTCCGCAGAACGTAAATTCCCGCAGTCAATCCTGCAGGGCCAGCGCCAACAATAATTACGTCGTAGTAAGCCGTAACGTCGCTCATTTTGTCTCCTTCCTTCTAATGAAATTCATAAGGCCTTCAAAAAAGTTGTGGTCTACTCGAAAGCCACTCATCATACCGGAAAGCAGGCACACCTGACGGAAAGGATTAGCCAAACGTTAGGTCGAGAATCATTACGTCTGAGTAAAGCAGTCGTCCCTGTGCCCCAAGTATGTTCAACATAAGCTGGAGAGAGGCGAGGCGGGAAAAAGATCAGGTGAAATCGTCGTCAGCCACGCAGCTTCCAAACACGCCGATTCATAGTCAAAGTTTGAAGAGTAGGCTTTTCCCGTGGAGTGTCTGCAGTTTACTCGTAAACTCTAGGCGGTACAAAGGATTCACCAGAGCGATGACGTCATTGAGACCTCGATGGATCCACGAAATAACTGAAAACTCTTGGTCTGTTATGCCTTCAGGAGAATTTAAATAAGCAAGTGCTTAGTAATCAAGAACGAAGAGGAAGTCAATATTATGTCTGAAAAATTGACAGTGAAAGAACTTATAGCCAAAGCTGAAAAGCCTAAAGCGATTGCAATGAAGTACCATCCGTTCTACCGAGGAAAGCTTGAGGTGGGCATTAAGACGCCTATCACATCCTTTCAGGACTTCTCTGTGTGGTACACACCTGGTGTAGCCGAACCCTGCATGGACATTTATCGGGATAAGAACAAAGTGTATGAACACACCAACAAGTGGAATTTCGTCGCCATCGTCACGGACGGCACAAGGGTGCTCGGATTAGGAAACATAGGTCCCGAAGCGGCGATGCCGGTAATGGAGGGCAAGGCTCTGCTCTTCAAATACCTGGGCGGCGTCGACGCCTTCCCCATCTGCTTGGGAACAAAGGACCCGGAGGAGATCATCAACGTTGTCAAGTGGATAAGCCCAACCTTCGGCGGCATAAACTTAGAGGACTTCGAGAAGCCGAAGTGCTACTACATACTTGACCGATTACGAAAGGAGCTGGACGTGCCGGTCTGGCACGACGACCAACAGGGAACAGCCTTAGTAACGTTGGCGGGCTTGATCAACGCCCTAAAGGTCGTGAACAAGAAAATGGATGAAGTCTCAATCGCGATGGTGGGCGCAGGAGCCGCAAACATCAATGTGGCCAAGTACTTCGCTAAAGCGGGAGCGAAACTTGGAAACATGATCATGGTTGACAGTCGTGGAACTCTCCATCAGGGCCGAGAAGATCTTCAGGAAGGCGCTGCCCGATATGACCCCAAGAAGTGGGAGATGTGTCAAAAGACGAATTCCGCGGGAAAGACGGGGGGCATAGCCGAAGCGATGAAGGGAGCAGACGTTTGCATCGCCCTGTCGCAATCCGGGCCCGGCGTCATAAAGAAAGAGTGGGTCGCAGCCATGGCGGATGACTCCATCGTCTTTGCATGCGCGAATCCTGTGCCGGAGATCTGGCCTTGGGAAGCAAAAGAGGCTGGCGCCAGAATTACGGCCACTGGACGATCGGACTTCATGAATCAGGTCAATAACTCCCTTGGGTTTCCAGCGGTCTTCAGAGGTGCTTTAGACGTTTCAGCGGAAACCATCACCGACGAGATGTGCATCGTCGCCGCATACGCGATAGCGGAGTACGCCGAGAGAGAGGGCATAAACGAGGACTACATCATCCCGACGATGGAGGCGACGGACATGTACATTGAAGAGGCGGTGCTGGTCGGCATGAAAGCGATTGAGCAAGGCATTGCACGGAAAAAGCTGAGCAGAGATGCGATTAAAGCCAGCGCTGAGGCAATCATCCGACGATCAAAGGCGACAACCGACCTGTTGATGAAGAACCAGATAATCCCACCATTTCCATAACATCAACCCAAACGAATCAGTTAGAAAAGGGGGTGGTCACCTCAACATGACCCCTCTCAACAACCCTTTTTTTTGAATGGAAACAATTATTCCACTTTATCGAATCGTTGAACCTCTACCACACATAACATACTGAAAAAAGGCCTCAAGAAATCGAGGCATCTACGCGTCGAAATAGTTTTTTAATAACACAGAAGTCTGTTGCATGCCTCACTCAACGATTACGCTCGGATCAGCGTCCAGCATCTGAGGCATCGTTTCGCCTCTGCAACAGCAGCTTCCTCGCTGAATCCAAGTTCAACTTCATCAAAGTTCCCCACTCTCTTCTCCAACGGCAGTTTCGGCAGCCTTTGACGAGGCTTCTTCTCAATCGCCTGGATCTCCTCATCCGTAAGCTTCATCGACGGTCTACTCTCCTCTTCTCTAAACTTCAACTCAAGTCCTCGTAGATAGCGGTCTATCATCTCAGCCGCTTTCTTCCCAGCTGCTATCGCCTCGATCACCGTGGCCGGCCCCGTAACCGCGTCTCCACCAGCGAAAATGCCTTTCTTATTCGTCTGGAGGGTTTGGGGGTCTACTTCAAAGGTGGTCCACCGAGTAATTGCGAAGCCGTGGCCCTCGGGGAGGAAGGATAGGTCTGGATGCTGACTGATCGCCGGGATTATGGCGTCAGCGTCCACCGTGAACTCGGTTCCCTCGACGGGCATCGGTCGCCTCCGGCCGCTCGCGTCCGGCTCACCGAGCTTGTTTCGGATGCACTCCATGCCGACGACGTGGCCATTCTTTCCAAGGATTCGGAGGGGGGATGCCAAGTAGTGTATCTTGACGCCTTCAACCTCGGCCTCCTCGATCTCCGAGGGGTTCGCGGGCATCTCCCTTCTGGACCGCCGGTAGACGATGGTCACGTTCTCGCAGCCAAGTCTGAGGGCGGTTCGAGCGGAGTCAATCGCAGCGTTTCCTCCACCAATAATGCATATCTTTTCACCAGGTTTACTCCTGTCTCCCAGGTTTACCCTTTGAAGGAAGGTTAAGCAGTCTAAGAAGCCTTCGAACTCGTCTTCACCAGGGATCCCGAGCTTCCGGCTGTCATATGCTCCAACCGCGAGGAAGATGGCTCCATATCCCTCCTTGAAGAGGTCGTCAAAGGTGATGTCCCGTCCAACCGTGGTATTAGTCCTCATCTCAACCCCCAGAGCCTTGATCCGAGCTACTTCATATTGTATTATGTTTCTGGGAAGTCGATTCGGGGGAATGCCTGTGACCAACATTCCGCCGACAACAGGTAGGGCTTCAAAGATCGTGACGCCGTAACCCTTGGTGATGAGGTGATAGGCCGCGGTGAGCCCAGCGGGGCCCGACCCGACGATGGCGACCTGCTCCTCCCTTGTTTTCTCCACGGGTGCAGGCATTTCGGGATTGGTTTTCAATTCGTAGTCTGCAATGAACCGCTTCAGGTACGCGATGGCGAGGGGTTCATCTACTCTCCGCCTCTCACAAGCTTCCTCACACGGGTGGTGGCAGACTCTGCCTGAGATCCCTGTGAGGGGGTTCTCCCGTCGTACTAACGCAAGTGCTTCCTTGAATTTACGTTGCGCGATGAGCGCGATATAGCCATGGGCTCGCACGTGTGCTGGACAGGTGGCCCAGCACGCGGGTATCGGTCGAGATATCTTTCTATCCCTCTCTGATTTCCTTTCCTCAGTAAGAGTAAGCCTCTTACACTCTTCATCAATATAAAAGTAATGGAAAACCCGTTCTCAGTCAAGCCATACTAGTTACCCGCGCTTCACTGGACGACGGTTCTCTCTTCAATTTACCCTGGTGGATCTACCATCTTTTTTGTTAAACCATGCTAAAAATCGTATAACGTTGAGTATTTTTCGGTCAGATAGTTAAGGTAGGGCTGTATGTTGACCCCTTCGCCGGTTATCTTCTTTATGAGGTCAGCAGGGTCATACAGGTTTCCATGGCGATGGATGTTCTCGACTAACCACTTTTTGACGTGGTGGAAGTCGCCCGCTGCGATCTGGCGTCTCCAGTCGGGCAGTTCACGTTGCATCGAAACAAGGAGTTGTCCACTGTAAATGTTTCCCAAAGCATAGGTTGGGAAGTAGCCTATTGCGCCTCCGGCCCAGTGGGTATCTTGCATTACTCCTTCGGAGTCATTTTCGATTTCGACATTCAGGTAGTCTTGATACTTTTGATTCCAGACTTCGGGAAGGTCGGTCACGGTGATCTTGTCTCGCATCAAGGCGTCTTCGATTTCGAATCGGATGATTATGTGAAGACAATATGTGACCTCGTCCGATTCCGTGCGGATCTTCGACGGCGTGACTTGGTTGATGGCGAAGACAAACTTGTCTAAATCAACGTCCGAGAAGACTGTGCCTGTGACTTTTTTCAACGTTGGGAGAAAGTAGGACCAGAAGTCGTGGGATCGTCCGATAATGTTTTCC
>DAOVBJ010000075.1 GCA_030670615.1 Candidatus Bathyarchaeota archaeon
GCCGCGCGGGAAGAGCTTGAGCGAAGGCGGGATGGACTCTGTGTTGATGACCCTGAGCATCGTGTCCTCGATGTTCGCCACCAAGTTGTCAAGGTCTTGACGAACGCGGTGTACGGCTACGCGGGATGGGTGGGTGCGCGGTGGTACTCCCGTCCCGTGGCCGAGGCCACGACGGCCTGGGGGCGGGCCACGATCACGCGCACGATTGCCTTAGCGCGGGAGATAGGCTTGGAAGTGATTTATGGTGACACCGACAGCATCTTTGTAACACGCGACGTGGAAAAGATCGGTCAATTGCTGGGACGGGTTGAGGACGAGTTGGGCTTGGAGATTCGACCTGCCAAACTCTATGCGGCAGTCTTATTCACCGAGGCGAAGAAGCGGTATGCTGGTCTTCTGTCAGACGGGCGGCTGGATGTTGTCGGGTTGGAAGTGGCTCGGGGTGACTGGACTGACGCAGCTAAGAATGTACAAGAAGCGATTTTACAGATCATCTTGAAGGAGAGGTCGCCTGAGAAGGCAGTGACCTTTATCCACAGCTACCTTCAGAATTTGAGGGCAAAGAAGATTCCCTATCGCGACCTGGTCATTTGGAAGACCTTGACAAAGCCTCTGGCAAAATACAAGGTCAGAGCACCCCACGTCGAAGCAGCGCGACTCCTCTTGGAGAACGGCTGGGAACTGACGGTGGACAATAAGGTCGGCTACGTCATCATAAAAGGGGAAGGACGACTCTATGAACGTGCTGTACCATATCAGTTTTCCTCATACAACGAATTGGACTTGGAATACTATGAGCTGAAGCAGATTCTTCCTGCTGCCCACAGAGTCTTAGCCATGTTCGACGTTTCCCTGGACGATTTAACGCCAAAGAACGCAGTTGACACGTCGTTAAAGTAAAAACATATTTTAGTCTGAATGTCAATTTTCGCTTGGCGTGCATCGCGTTCTATGAGGTGAAGGCGTTTGAAATTGGTTCCGTGGAGTCAAGTGAAGTATTGGGGGTGCGTGAGGTGTGGCAGATGCTGCAGACGCACCACCGTACAATTGACAACGCCAGAATGGCTGATGCTCGTCAAAGCATATGGATACGGAATCGTCGAACAGAACATCAGCGGCTTCTACCTTAAAAAAACAATCGACGATCACTGTCCCTTTCTCTCCAAGTCTATAACGGCGTGGGCGTGTAGGTTACAACGCAGAAAGCCCCTCGCGTGTAAGCTTTGGCCCTTCAGAATCCGCGGAGACCCACGCTTTGGCCATGAAGACGAGGCTCATTATAAATACAGGAATCAAGACTTCTACGTCTACGCGTATCCCCAATGCCCCGGCGTCGTATTGGGAAAGCCAAGTAAATTGTTCAGTCATAAAGTTCTCCCCGAATTCCTCAACATACGATTGGGCTTCCAGAACAGCCAGATCCACTCCACATCGAAACTCCGCCCCATGCCCTACTAGACATACGCCAATCGACTTACTCATCCTTCTGACTACCCCCTTTTACGGCCTACGCAAAAACCATTGCCGTTTCACAGCAAAACACGGGAGTCTTAGACTCTAGCTAGCAACTTCTTGATTTCTTGTACGCGACGGGGCTTTCTTGCTCTTGGAGACAAACGGAAAACCGTTCCCAATTCATCGTTTAGCGGGAAGGGTCAATATTCGAATCGCCTTCTCCGACTCCTCTCCGCCTTCTATTCCAGTAACCGTCTTGCATAGGCTTTCGCCTGCTCTATCGTTTCCCTCACCACCTCATACCCATAAACCTCAAACAGGAAGACCCCAGTGTACCCCACATCCTTCAAGGCGCTATAGACTGCAGGCCAATCGATCAATCCACGTCCCGGTACCAAGTGACTATCCGTTATACCATCGTTATCATTAATATGAAGGGACTTAAGATGTCTCCCCGCTTGCCGGATGTCTTCACTCGGATCCTGTTTATTCAATAAAGAGTGACCGGTATCGATGCAGATTTCGACTTTCCGCCCCTGAAAGCGGCTTACGAGGCCCAGCAGCTCCTGCACCTCTGACCCAATCCTCAGGTGGTTCGGGTGGATTATCATGTTTTCAAGGAGGATCTCCACTCCGTTCTTACGGGCGTAATCGGTGATCTCGTCGAGGGACTCTACCGTGAACGTCCTCGTCTCGTCCAATACTGCCTTGCTCTTTACACCGGGGGAGGCAGATAGGTGAAGCACTAGTTGTGGACACGCCATTTCCCTGCAAAACTCCACCGACCTCATCGCCGAGGCAACGGAGACCATTCTCACGTCTTCATCGGTGCTGGATATGTTTAAACCCGAAAAAGGGGCGTGGAGGGAGACCGACGTCATATCCAAGGCCTTCATGGTATCTGCGACCTCGCCGGCGCGTTCTCTCGGATGGGTGATCGGATCTAGATGCCCTGGAGTGTTTCCCCAGAGCTCTAGGTACTGGATGCCCGCTCCATGAATCCTTTTAATCGCCTCTTCAATCGGCGCTGTCACGTATACCCAGGTAGATATCCCCACAGTCAAGGCCTTCATTATCAACCACGTCCTTTACTGAGTGTGTAAAACCTCGTTTTACTTTATATGCCTATCTTATTACAACATAAGCGTCCACGACTAAAAAGGAGAAAAGGGATTAATCGTTGAGTTAGAATCGAAGGTGCATTGATCAAGATAGATTTGACGGAGCTAGCTAGTTGTTTTAAATTTACGGTTTTCTATAAGAGAATGCCTAAAAAATATGTATTCTAAGGTCTTAAAGCGTAAATTCCTTGAAATTAATTGGGATACGTATACATTTATTGCTAGTTAACTAGGTCACTGCTGTAAGCAAAGGTGGACCGGGTCTCTCTCATTTTTCTTAATGTAAAAAACGATAAATTGAAAAAAAATTTTTCTATGAAGGAGACTAAATCGAGGCGTATATCTTCAAAGGCGCTCATAAAACGCCTCATTTAAAGACAAATCACAAGGTTATACTACGCATTATCCCTAGACAACCCAAATTAAAGTTGGTTTTTCTATAATCTTGATATACTAAGTAGAATATACTAATGAACTAACCTTTAAGCATTTTTGTAGAAATCAATATCCAAAAAATTAGTGTGTTTTATAGAGCGTGCGCGCTTCAAGAAACGTTAGTGATTCAGTCGTAGCACTTCGGTGCTGGGTCCGAAGGGACAGCTAGGATCGGCTGCCAACCAGTCACCATTGACTACGTAAGCTGTATAACGGCATCCACCGCATATTGAGTTATATGTGCATCTGCCACATGCACCCTTAAGCTCATCCCTTCTGCGTATGTAGTTGAGCAACTCATTATTGACCCAGAGGTCTTCTAAATCCTCTTCAAGGAGGTTACCGAGTTTTATGGGCGCGGGTACACAGGGGGTTAGGTCGCCGCCTGTAGTAAGGCCAGCATAAGTGATTCCAGCGGAACAGCCTCCAAATCCAGAAGCGTATTTCCTGACTATTTCGGAGATTCCGTTACCAAACTTTTTGTGCCACATCCTGCTATATCCTGATAGAGCTTCACTAACCGTGAAAACCGTGCCGTCTGACCGTTCGTAACCTAGCCTGCTATAGTATGTCATCCCCCGTGAATAGCATTGAATGCCCTCGCTATTTGTGACGCTGTCGTAGAACTTCTTGTAGATGTACTCAAGGGCGTCGATTTTCTGCTCTTTTGTGACATCGAGGTCGATCACGTCTTCGCCTCTGCCCGCTGGGATAAGCCTGTTCAAGTAGAATCTGTTGACTCCCAATTTCTCCGATAATTCGATGGTATCTCGTAGCTCATTGATATTCTTTGCATGCAGCGTCATCGTCGCACATATCTCATCGAATCCCACCTCGACGCAGTTTTTTATTCCCTGAATAGTGGCTTCGAATGAGCCGGGTGTGTTTCTGAGGAAGTCATGAGTCTCAGCGTTACAGCCATCAAGGCCGATCTCAACCCGTTTAATCCCTGCTCTTTTCAGCTTATGGATGACTTGCTTCGTCATTAATGTCCCATTTGAGGCGATGGTGCAGAGCATTCCAGCATCGTCCGCCCGCTCTATGGCTTCAAAGATGTCTGAACGGAGGAGGGGTTCGCCGCCTGAGAATGTGAGTATGGAGATTCCTGCCTTTCCAAGTTTTTCTATCACTTTGAATACCTCTTTAGTCGTTAGCTCCCCCTCATCGGCTTGTCCCGAGTTCTGGTGGCAGTGAAGGCAGTTGAGGTTGCAGCGGTTTGTGTAGTTCCAAACAATGACTACGGGTACCGCGGTTAGCTGCGGCGTCTTTAAACCGAAGTGACTAATACCTCTAACAACATTGAACATACTCTTGCGAATGAGCGTGTCAGCCATCAGCTTCTTCAAATCCACATCCTTAAGATCGGTCTTTCTGAACACTCGCTTGATGAGCGGACGAGTGAATTGATAAGCCGTTGAACAGCTAATGCAATCTGGTTTCTTCCCAGTGATGTAAGAGTCGAAGATGGAATAGAGTCTAGGCTGGCTACATCTTTCACATTCCTTAACAAGGTGTCTAGCAACACCTTTCCAGAGTGGATTAAACTTTGAAGCGAACTGGAATTTTTTTGGATACATTTCCAAAACCAATTGTTCCGCTTTTTTCTTGATTTAGAATTGAAATTATATCGTAATAAGCAATGACTTAGTTAATGTGGTTATCGTCTTAACTGCTTCAACTGTGAGGGCCACCCCTTTTTTAGCGCGCGCGCTAACTCTTCGGACCTCACATCCCCCGTGACCATCCATATCCAATGACCCGTCAATTTTTGAAGAGTGACTAAGAAATCTGAAACTTTATTTAATATCTTATCCAGCCGCGTCATTGCGTCTCACCTCGTTACGCATCCTCTACATTCACCGAAAACACCTCAGTTCCCCTTTCCAATACCTTACTATCCCACGTCCCGTGACTGTGACTGATCGAGTATTCAAAGGTTAATTATACACGCCAGAAATTGGGGCTAGCGCGCGCTAGAGTTCCAATTCCGAGTTGCTGACCTCAACTTCCACAGCACAAGCTATCAATGATTGGTAGTCGCTGGACCAAATGTGCAGTTAGCTTGCTAGCTTTGTTCGTATTTTGGCTTAATGGCCGCTAGGCTTGCTATTCCCTGTATCCCCGCGGCTCTCAACGTTTCAAGCGGTAACGCCAAGATAATCGTGTTGCTCTGATCCTTACTCACATCGTTAATCGTTGAGAGTATCCTTAACTGCATTGCATTAGGATCCGTCATGTTTTCAGCGGCTTTCGACAACATTTTGGACGCTTCTAATTCAGCTTTTGCCTTTATTAAGACTGCTTTTGATTCTCTTTCAGCCTCTGCTTGAACCGCAAACGCTCTCTTCATGTCCCCTGGTAGACTTATGTCTTGAAGTTCTGCTCGCGTTATGTCTATTCCCCAATCTTTCGAAAGCTTGTCTATCACATCCTTCAATGATATTGCAATCTCTTCCCTGCTTTCCAAGAGTTCATCTAAGCTGTATCGACCAATTACGTTTCTAATGGAAGTCTGGGCATACTTTGAAACAGCTTCTTCATAGTCTTTGATTCTCAATATCACCTTTTC
>DAOVBJ010000166.1 GCA_030670615.1 Candidatus Bathyarchaeota archaeon
GGACCACGATGACCTTGAATTGGGGGTTGAGGTTTGCTGACTTCCCTGAGTTTCCTCTTTCCGCTATGTTTATCTTGTCAACCATGATGTCGATGATTAGACTGGTCGTCGCATTCTTCTTGATCTTGAAGTGGGTCTTGATGTCAATGTGTCCCGGAGGCACGCTGAGGTCAATGGTACGATTGTCGCCTAGGGTAGCTTTTGCTGTGACGATTTGCAGTCGGATTTTCGTGTAGTTGCCGATCAGTATTCCGTCGCTGATGGCTATGTCCATGGTCACGTTCTCAAGTTCCAATAAATCAAAGCGTCTAGCAAGAAGGTAATGGGTGTTTATTGGCTACTTCCGTCATATTTTTTCTTTTTTTCCCTTTCTTTCTTCGATGTTATGCTGTGAGCCATGTGGGGGATCGGAACAGGGTCTCTAAGTCATGTTTGGCGGGGGTGAGAGCGTAGACGAGTGGAGCTAGCTAGATAATGTTTTAGGGCTTCTGCTGCCAGCCGCGGATGGTCTCGTACCACAGGATGACGGTCCCGAGGACGCCGAAGACCAGTGCGAAGACGCTGTAAAAATTTACCTCGTTGAATTGCGAGACGAAAAAGACAAGAAGCGTCGTGAACATGATTGCATAGAGTATGTATCGGGGGAGCATAAAGGTGCCTAACTTGATGAACTGCTTGAGGATGCCAACGCGAACCTCCCGCACCAGTCGATAGTCCCCCTCTCTTTTGCAACAAGCCCCAAGCCCTCAAGCTTGTTCAGGTGATAGGCGGCTAATGCAGGACTAGAAAAAATCGAGTTGTCTCTGAAGTTCTCTGACACCGATCACGCCATCCTCTGCATTCAAGAGCGCCCAATACACTCTGAGCGTGTTTCCCCTCAACTGGCTAGCTATCATCTCATCGTCGAAGGAATTCACTTCTAGAGCCCTCGCAGATTACGTTTTAGCATGTTCTACGCTCAAGAAGCATATAAAAGGCGTGGATGATATAAAAAGGCGGCTGAGATCACATAGATAGAAGGAAGGAGCATCCAATACGATCTCGGATAATGTTTAGTGGATTTGGTTGAGTGCTGAAATGTTTTGTGGCAGCTCACAGATTACCCAGATGACCCTTCGCGACAAGCGATAGACAGACTGCTGCTAACGAAGCCCATCATTAGGAGAGGGTGTAATAGCCTCATGTGGTGGGAAGCTGTTAATGGCGGTGTTCCAAGCTGTGACAGTATTGTTTCGGTGACATGAGGGGATTGAACGCCCGCTCCACCACCTCGGATAGCGCGGGATGGATATGCATTCCATTCATTATTGGCTCTGCGCTTTGCTCGGGCGTGTACATTAAATTGATTATTTCTTGGATGAGAACCGAGGCCTGTGGCCCAATGATGTGTGCCCCCAGGATCCTCATCGAACCTTTCTCCACGAGGACCTTAACGAAGTAGTCGGTAATGCCCATGGCCTCGCCCTTCGCAGTGTCTTGATATCGTTGCATGCCAATCAGCACGTTGTCCTCGTCGTGTTTCTCAATGGCCTCCGCTTCTCGGAGTCCCACGCTGGCGATTTCGGGATAGGTGAAGACTGCGTGGGGTATGGCGTGGTAATCGACCTTCACCCGCTGTTTGAGGATGACGTTGTAGTAGACGACCATGGACTCGTAGTTTCCCACATGTTTGAAGAGGTATTTGCCATTGGCGTCGCCTAACGCCCATACATTGGGCTGTGAGGTCTCGAGATGCTCGTCGACTGTGATCCATCCCTTAGCATCTGTTTGTATTCCTCCTTTTTCGGGAGCAAGTATATCCGTGTTGGACACGCGTCCTGCAGCGACCAAGATTTCGTCCGCAGTTATTTCCCTGGTTTCGCCAGTTTCCGTATGGACTGCGCGGAGCCGTTTCTTACCGGTGAAGGTTTTTTCCGCCTCTTGTACCTCGAAGCTGGTGAAGATCGTCATGTGTCGTTGGAGCATCCTCTTCGCTAACGCCGAAACTTCGGGTTCTTCTTCTTTGATGAATTGGGGGTTTCGTCCAAGGATCGTGACCGTTGATCCCATGGCCGAGAGGAAGTGTCCGTACTCTGCGGCGATGTATCCCCCGCCGATGATGACCACGCTTTTGGGTAGACGAGTTAGGTTTAGCAGGGTGTCGCTTGTAAGATACCCGACCTCTTCGAGGCCCGGTATGGGCGGGATCAGGGGCCTAGACCCGGTGCAGAGCAGAATCAGCTTGGACGTGATAGTCTCTTCGCCAATCGCTAGGGTGTAGGGTGCAACGAATTTGGCTACAGCCGGGTAGTAATCAAGGTTGTTAGTCTGGGAGAGGCCTTCTCGGATCATGTTGATGTCTTTCGAGATCAGGGTTCGCATCTTGTCCATAATCGTGTTGAAGGCGATCTTCTTCAAATCAACCTCTAAGCCGAAGTCTCGCGCGTGCTGGATGGTCCTCACCAACTCAGCGGGATATAGCAGTATCTTGGAGGGAATGCAGCCCCGCGTCAGACAGATTCCGCCGGGGTCATCCTTATCTATGACAGCGATCTTCGCGTGGGGATTCCGTTGCATAAACGGATTCACAATATTCATCGCGGAGCCCGTACCGATTATAATCAAACTATATTCTTTCATAAACAAAAACCTTTTTTGTTTTTATGCGTTATCTATATATCAGGGGTGATCTTCACTCCCTTTTTTAAGGGTAAGCAGCCTCTCTTCCACAAAGGGATATATGTAAACGCCTATAAAAGCTAGCTAGCTTAGCTTTCGCCTCTACCAGTTGCCAACTATGAAGGCCTTCGTTTTTCTGAATCCCACCTTCTCCCAGAAGAGCAGACTTTTCTCTGTGACGGTTGCTGATGTCGTTGAGACTCCCATACACTGAAACCTCTTCACTGCCTCTTTCACGAGAGCTGTCCCTATACCCCCAGCGCGCGCGGAGGGCAGGCCGACTAGGAGGTCGCAGACTACGCCACCACTGTCTGGACCTTCGCATCTTGGTGCTGGTTTGCCGTTCTCGCCTACTTCACACACCCATGGCCGTCAGAACCTGAAGCCTGAAAGCCAACACGAGCGTGCGCAGCCAGACAAACATACGGGCAACTGGGATTTAAGACTTCAAAAAAAAGAGAAAAAGGGTGGAGAAATGGCTATTTCCTTATGTGTACACACTGGAGGCCTTTTCCTGCCATGAGTGGTCCAAAGCAGGCGTTGTCAGACACGCAGGCTGATGGTCGCGTATCACCTGACTTCCAGCGGTTGACGAGATCGGGTTCCCGAATGAGGGGACGGCACAAAGCGATATAATCGGTGACTCCATCTTCCACCAGTTGTTTCGCGACATC
>DAOVBJ010000018.1 GCA_030670615.1 Candidatus Bathyarchaeota archaeon
TATGGCTCGTATTAGTTGTAGCGCTCTTCGCCTTCATCGATGAATGGGGCCATGAAAAACTGAGCCGAAAAGTGGGGTTGACAGCCCTCTTCTTCCGTTACAGGCTCGCCCTAAAACTGGTGATGAGTCTGTTAACCCTCATGTCGCAGATCCAGGCACTACATCTCATGGGCTTCCTCTGCTTCGACCTGTCCTACGACCTAACAAACCTGATCCTCCAAAAAGACCTTAAAGTCTAAACCGGTCAAAAATAATGAGGCAGAGCCTTGTTTCACTCAGATAATGAAGGAAGGTCTACGCGCTCCGCGGTCCGTCTAATGAGACGCTTGACGGCTTCCCCCACTTCGCTGGTTGGAGAGTAGGCGGCTCCCGTAAAGGTGAAGTCGCATTTTCTGCAGTTCCAAATGCCTACGCTCACCCGCGTCACAGCCTTGAAGCCACAGCTTTGACAGATATGTTTCTGCCTTAAACCTGCTTCCGCTGCGGCTATTCGCAGTCTAACCCGTCTACCGTATCGGACGCCTAATCTGCCTACCGGATTCACTCTTTTCCTTCTAACCATCCCTCAACTCCCCGTAACACCTTTTCCCGTATTTCCTTGGCTTTATCGGTAGCGATTTGAAGAGCCTGATGAACCTCATCTTGAGAGAAGGTGCCAATTAAACTTTTTTGAATGGCACAGATCTCGTTGTCTTTTCCAACGGCTATCGTGAGTTGGGCGTCGATCACCGCTTCCTCTTCCAGAGAC
Source organism: Candidatus Bathyarchaeota archaeon (assembly GCA_030670615.1). Classification (GTDB taxonomy): domain Archaea; phylum Thermoproteota; class Bathyarchaeia; order RBG-16-48-13; genus DAOVBJ01. The sequence goes on from DAOVBJ010000018.1 coordinate 749, forward strand.
ACGTCAACAACCATCTTTTCTCCGATCTTCGCTACCGTGACTTCAACGGGGAAGTTTTGGATAGGTAGATGGGTAGTGCTTTTTTTATACTTCAGCTGCCCGCCTTTTGAAACGGTGTATTCCCTGGTCTTCGCGTTCATTAAAGCGAGAATGGAGGCCAATGCTGACGTGTCAAACAGGTTTCCGCTGTGGTTTAAAACATTCAAGTCGACGAAGACGACGAATACTTTTTTCCCGGGAACGATGCAGAGCTTATTCAAGTCTACTGCTTTTGACTCCCGGATTCCTCGGTCCACAACCCTGGCCAATTCAATAGCGTCTTCACTTGGTGGGCCAGGCTCGAAGCTTGGGGAGGCCAGAGGAGTTAACTCCACATTCACGGTTAGCACGCCGGCGTCAGGCTTATCGGGGTAGGGTTCTCCCATCTCAACCTTCACGCCAGCCAAGACCTTGGTCTTTCCGATGGAGACGAGAGCGGAGCCTGAAGCCTTTTCTAAGAGGCCGATCTCGGTTGTTATCTCGCGATAATCCAGCAATCCCCGTCCATCAATTCTCGTGTTTTTAAGGAGGTTATCGGCAATTTGCTTCTTCGTAATCTTGGCCACGATTTTATAAGAATCACTCATTTTGTTCCTCTCCCTCGCTTTTCTCTTCGTCTTTAACAGGCGCTTCTTCTTGGACATATGCTTTCGTTAACGCTTCCTTCTGCAGTTCATACACTTGTTTACAGCCTTCAAGCGCTAGTTCAAGGGCTTCCTTGAATTCTGTTTGGCTCAGGATGCCGTCCATCTGCAAAAGGGAGATGCCCCCCGTCCTTGGCATGATTGCCACAGGAACATCTGCGTCTCCTTCCTGATCCTCAACTTCGTTTAGATCTAACACGATCTTTCCGTCTATCTTTCCAGCGGCGCATGCGGCAACCAGGTCCTTCATGGGAATTCCTGCGTCGACGAGGGCTATGGAGGCGGCGGTTATGCCCGCACACCTCGTTCCACCATCAGACTGTAATATTTCGATGAAGACGTCGATCCCCGCCCTGGGATATAACTTGGTTAATATTGAGGGTTCTAAGGCCACTCGAGTCACCTTGGAGAGCTCTCTCTCGCGCCTTGAGGGCGCAGGACGTTTTCTTTCTGTGGTTGAGAAGGGAGCCATGTGGTATCTGCATCTGAAAAAAGCTCTATCGGGTCGGGCTAAATGTCTGGGATGGACCTCGCGAGGCCCGTAAACGGCTGCCAAAATCTTGTTATTTCCCCATTCTATGTACGCTGATCCATCAGCCCGTTCTAAGGGTCCAACCTCGATTTTTATGTTCCTCAGATCATGGATCTTACGCCCATCGGTTCTGACTCCTCTACGTATCAACTTTTCACTCTTTGCTTTTTTCGGCATTTAAAACACTCTTCTCCTTTTTAATAAAGTCAGTTATGCGATTAGTTAGTCCAGAGGTGTGAGCCTTCTCCTCAATGATGTTAAGGATTTTGATGGTTAAAGCCTCCAACTCCGGATTTTTTCCACTGATAAGAATGAGACCGTTTTGACCGACAGTTATGTGACAGCCCGTCTCACGCGTCAACAAGTTAATCATGGATCCTTTTCTTCCGATGAGGCGAGGAATCTTTGACGGCGTCATTCGTATAATGCTACCATGGACTATCTTCCCCAATCCAGATTCTCGAATGGTTAGAGCGGGACCCCTCGTTCTGTCGAAGGAGATGACTTTAGCCAAAATGAGGTCTCCGATGTCGAGAATGCTGGTCATCTCCTCTCTTCGCGAATTAAAGGGTCGGTCAAGAGCCTCAGACGTGAAAAGAATTGCGTTATACGGCGAATTTATGTCAACGTTCCAGCTTCCAAGCCTCATTTCAACGACCTTCCCAATCACCACGTCCCCGCCCCGGGGAACATAACAGCCCTTGAGAGCCACAACGTACACGTTTCGACCTACGCTATTACTCAGCCCAACCATGGAAGCGTAGACCGTGCTTCCCTCTTTGAATGCATTGCTACCAGCGTGATAATCGCCCTCAGCCAATAAATCACCGGGTATGACAAACGTCCGTTTCTCAATTAAATAGGACACTGTTCTCCGTTTCACCTTCAATTTTTTTCATATACATGGTCATTCTAGAAGAGGCTACATAAGTCCTTGAGTTCCTTTGCAGACTCAAGAAGTTACGTGAATCCTCCACCATACCTAATGTAGTCTTTAAACATCTATTTTATGATTTTTGTCTGATAATTTCCATGGGTGACCTTTCCAATCCTCTCCAAGAAAGAAGAGTGTAAACCAGCAGGCATCTCGACCACGCCGATCCAAGAGCCGTTCCTCTGCCACTCCTCCTGCTTAACACTGGCAAAATTCTTTGCCACCCCAATTGTTTGAGCAGCGTACTCAGCAGGCACCTTGACCGCGATCTTTAACCGTTCAATTTTAAGCGGAAGAATGGGACGCAATTCATCTATGACGGCTCGAGCTTGCTCCTCGCCGTCCTTAAACGGGTCCACAACCATTCTAATCTGCTCCATAGCCTGCTCTATCCTCCGAGGGGGATGAGGGAAACCTGTACGAGGATCCACACAATGTCTAGCAATGAAGGCAACAATTTGCTTCCGTTTTTCATCAACGAGGTTACGCCTTTGCTCAATTGTCAGCTGAAGCTCGCCCCGTTTTAAAATTGTGTCCGCTACCTTACTAATGTCAGTTGTTTGAAAGGCCTTCTTAAGTTGTTCCTCTGAAGCACGTAAGCCTTTGCTAGCATCGGTAAAAATGACTTCAGCTACCAAAACATTAAAGATTTGCAAGGGTTTGCCCCGTTTAAAGTCAAAGGCAGGTTCTGGACGGACCAGAATTTCAAAACGCTCTCCAGCCAGTGTCAGACGGGCGGTTGTGTAGCGTTCACCCATTAAAGTTAACCAACCGTGAAGCCTTTTTAGGACTCTAACTTACGTATGTACTTCATTACCTCTTTATCGGTCAGATGAGTCATCTTCTTCGTATCCGCGGGAATTACTGCAAGCTTCAGTTTCTCTGGTTCAAAGGTGCCTTCAACGACTTTGGACAAACATTCGACTGCTAAAAGAGTCGATTCTTCGAGGGTCAGATCATCTCGGTACTTCGTTTCCAGGAACTCCTTAACGGTATCGCTTCCAGAACCCACGGAAACCGCTTTATACGCCCACACAGCACCACTGGGATCCGTTTGCAGGACATGACTGCCCCTCAAATCGACGCCCCCAAAGATAATTGAGACACCGAAGGGACGGACACCGGCATGCTGCGTGTAAACCTGCTTGATGTCGCCCACCCTCTTCGACAATACCTCAATATCTGCCAACTCGTCGTACGTCAATCTATTTCCTTGAGCAAAGACTCTTGCTTGAGCTATCAGCACCCTAGCGTCGGAGCTAAGCCCTGATATGGCAGCGCCCACATGCTCATCGATTTCAAAGATTTTCCAAGAGAACTCGGGATCCTGCAGCTTCGACGCCGATCGTTCTTCAGCTGCCAAGACCACGCCTTCGGGACAGGCGATGCCCAGAACCGTTGAACCTCTCTTCACGGTTTCAAGGGCGTATTCAACTTGGAAGAGGCGGCCATCAGGCGAAAAGACGGTTATCGCTCGATCGTAGGCCCCAGGGGTGGTAAACATTGCCATGACTCATTTCACCTCATACACACTTTCGCTTTTGATGGTAGTTAGGCGACTAAAAGCTTTTTCGTATTGTGACACTGTATTCTACCCCATCTCGCTAAGAAACTTGCGTTTCAAAGCTTTTATGGTTCCGGAAACCCCCATCACATGAATGATCGTCTTCCCATGACTTTCGTCTTGTACGTTATTGAACACGCCTCGAATTTTATCAACGGATTTATGGTCGCACAGCAGCATCCCTAAACCCTTTTCCACATCATAGCCCAACAGCCTGACACGCATCATCTTTTCATGACCGCTCCTCATGGCGTATAACTCATTTAAGATGAGCGTTGAAACCTCACGTCTTGAGTGGACGCGATCTGATGTCAGTCTAAAGCCAACATACCTTTTTTTCAGCGTTCTTATCAAGAGATACATCCCCTATCTCTAGCACAGGATACCAAGAGATCGATAAAAGGCGATTGTCGCCTCTAAGCTTTTTTTGGCTCGGAGCAATTTTACGGTTACTCGTATTGGATCCACGCTACCAAGCTTCATCCGTCCGAGAAAGGCTTCTTGTTTGTCCAAGCGGAGGTACAGGGCACCTCCGTCATCTATCCGGCGTGATACGTCTGAGGACAAATACGTCTTTTCGACGTCACTGAGACTTCCGGCCAGGTTTTTTATAAACGCCTCTAAAACTTGCTTATTTTTTATCCGAGCTCTCAAAAGCGTGATGGGGTTGCGGTAATGCCCCAGCAGATTACGACGTTCAAACGTTATCTCCTCAGCGTAATCCACGGGTAAGACGTTTCTACACGCGGTTATAACCTTGTCCGGGTCTTCAGTCGCATGGATGAAGGAAGAGACATCCACAAGGGAGACTCGAACGGTGCGACTAATGTCTTAGCCCCCTAACCTTTTTTCCGGAGCTTGTTAATCCTCGGTGGGCCCTGCCACGTTGAGATGGATCACAGATCCAGTTTATGTCCTTGTCCACCAGAATTGAGGGGTGATCGGGGTCAACCAGGATAATCTCAAACCACTTGTGTTGACCATCTTCGCCGACCCAATAGGAGTTGAGGACTTCAAGATTTCGAAAAGCTTTCCCAGCCCGTTCCTCTGCAATCAACTGCATGCTCTTCGCTGGAACAAACTTCTTCGAACCCATGTGTCTCGGTCTCCGCCCTCCTGTTGGACGTGGTTTTCGTAAACCACCTCGCCTGACCCTCACACGAACAGTGACGAAGCCTTGCTTCGCTTTGTATCCGAGGCTTCGCGCCCTCTTTAGCCGCAGCGGTCTCTCGACACGGGTGATGGCGTGTTGTCTTCGCCACACTATTTTTCTCTGTTTCGCCAGTTCGGTTAAGTCAGGGTTCGCATTCTTCCTCTGGATGTCTATTGAGTATTTATACACTGAAACTCGCCTTCCGCCATTTAACGCTAACTACCGTAACTGATTTGTGGATACTTGGCGTTTAACGCCACTGATAAGCTTTACGTTATCGGAACCACTTATTTACGTAACTGCTTTAACGAAAGTAGGGCTCAGATATGCCAAGATATACTTTTACCGATTGAGATTCTTTTAATTCGTCCTCTCCGTTCTAGGCAGATAGAACGTTTTGAACGATCATACTTGGTTTTTCATTAACAGGTTATGGATCCTTCGATCCTTATCTTTTAAGGTCTTCCGGAGGAATTTTCCTTTTGAAGCCTCAGTTCTTCTCTAATGCTTTGAGTGTTACCTCCTACATGTACTCTCAACTATTCTTTGAAAAGCGTGGTTAACGCGGGTATACCCCTCGACAATTTCTAAAAGTTTAAAAGGTCATCCTCAGGACTTTTTCCTTGGCGAATAAATCTTTGGGGCCTGCGACGTTAATTATTACCCTCCTTCTCACAGTCATAGCGATAGTGCTGTATCAATATCGCCACATCTTCTCGTTCATCCGTTATCGCCGGACACTAAAATCTTTGGAAACCAAGGATGAGAAGCCTTTTAAGCCAACGGTTGAAAAGGTTTGCCCGCATTGCGGTGAAGTCATGGAAGAAGGGTATTTAGTCGGTCCCGAGGGTATTTACTGGAGTAAAGACGTTCCCCCCTACGGTTTTGGTTTACATTTTCCCGGAGTCAGATTGATTAACGAGCCCTTAGCTCCAAACAACTTTCTGTTCTCAGATAGAGAACCGATCCTTTCTTCTTCTCGATGCAGAAGATGTAAGATAATACAGATTGACTTGAAGGCCCAAGATTTCAGGATACAATGAGGCGAGAGAAGCGGAGTAGATACAAAGACACTCGAGAATGTACAAAAGGGTCCGGATTTAAAGCTCGATTGAGGCCGTGTCTCCAGTCAGTGGGCTGTGGGCGTACGACTTTCTGGGATCTGATGAGGAGTACACCTGATCCATGAATGGGTCTTGAAACGTAAAGTATTAGTGTTGAATCGGACTTTGTTGAGTGTAGGTGGAAGAATGAGAGTGCAACCCATTCAAGATGGGAAAGAGGTTGATTTTGACGTCATCGGGGAGGATTGGAATACCTACCGACTCAAGGACGGCACCATTCTCAAAGTCAAATTGGTGTTGGCGGGAGTTATTCGACTTAATAACAAGTTCGATCCGTTAGGAAACCCCATCTACATGATAAAAAGCACAAATGTCGTTCGGGTCATGGATGTCCCCGAAGAGCTGAAGCGAAAGCCCAAGCCATCGAGTACCCCGACTGTTTAAGACGCCATCCTACCCCAGAGTTAGGTGTCGTGCTGTAACTTTAAAGGGCATCCCGCGCCGCACGTGTCGAGCTGGGGACAGTCACGACATTTCTCAGGAGCGTATTTTCTTGCGCGTATTTCAACGCATAAGGGGTTATTCCAAATCTTGTTCCAGTCATCTTTAAGGAGGTTCCCGAGGGGCGTGAAATAGCTTTGACAGGGAAGAACGTCTCCTGTCGGCTCGATACACATGCTAATCCGGCAAGCACTGCAACTTTTTATCCCAAGCTCCAATTGTAAGGGGTTTAGGACGCAGTACTGGGTAGGCGTGTACCAGATGAACTCCATTCCCAGCATTTCAGCGTAATCCCGAATCTTGGTGAGTGAGGGTTCAAGTCGCGCCTCGTCAAGGGCAAATGCCTTAGCCGCCTCGGGAGTCTTCCCAGAATAGATGAGGCTATTACACGCGAAGTGGTCGAGGCCTAGGCTATGAATGAACTTGATTGTTTCAACGATGTCATCTACGTTGTATTTGGTGAGGGTGGTATTCGTAAGGGTGTACACGGGGGTTGCAATGGCGTTTTTTAACCCTTGAACCGTTTCCTTCCAACTCCCTTTGACGCCCGTAATCCGGTCATGCACGACTTCATCATAGGATTCGAGGGTGATCTGAATGTGGTCAAGACCCGCCTGAATCAACGCGTCCAAGTACTCCGTGTCCTTCAACCGTCGCCCATTTGTCACGAGGCCGCTTACCAACCCTTTTTCCTCAGCGTATCTAACCAGTTGAGGAAGGTCCTCCCGAAGAGTGGGTTCTCCACCGGTAAACACCACATGGGGTATTCCCAGCTCAAAGACCTTGTCAATAACGCTAAACCACGCCTCAGTTCCAAGCTCGTTTGTCTCTCGCGGCCCACCAGCATAACAGTGAAAGCATTGATTATTGCAGCGATAGGTTAAGGCCAAGTCCATCCGGTATGGAGCGGACATCTCCTGTGTAAAGGGCTCCAGTTTTTCTACTCCCAAGTAGGAGATGGGACAGACGTCACTCGTCTTCGCAAACGTGTTGATGATGAAGAGAAGGTCCTGATGATCGTTTAGCGCACTCTCGTACTCAACTCTGAAAACTCGTTGAATCTCTCGAGCAGCTTCCTCCTCCGTTTTTCCCGTAATGAAATGGTAAATGTGCTCCGCCGCCGTCCTGTTTAGGAAGAGAACGCGGGAGGCGTTGATGATGAGGACTCCGCTGCCGTCCTCTTCAATCCTGAGGTGTAGACGAAGACCCTGCCACTTCCCGGTTGCTCGATAATGGTATAACCCTGTCTTCACTCTTTTCGATAAGATTTTTTTGAAAACCTTCATGATTAACGGGCACCTCCTCCAGCGCAGGCGCAGGCACAAGAAACACAGGCGCATGCACAGGCGCATTGGGCGCAGGCGCACACGCAGTTGGATCTTCTGCGAACGGACTCTGAGGACTGGGAAGACTTTGGAGGCTGTAAGAGCCTATTGGCAAACTGTTCCACATCTCGCACGATATTATTCGTCGCACTCTCTAATCCCGAAACGATGTTGCCAGCAAATTCCTGCACAGGCATAGGCTTGACCGCGCCTGGCGTGGGTGTGGTCGCAGCGATTGGTGTGGGCGTCGCTTGCCCAGACCCTATTGATCCTCGGGAAAAGTAGGGGCCATACCAGTACCAGTACCAGCCTGGTCGGGGCAGGATCATCATGTCTGACGGGAAGGATGTCTTGAACCGGTCTTCATAGTCCTCGTCGACTAGGAGCCATTGTATGTTGTTTTCAATCGCTTCCTCTTGAAGTTGAGGCGTGCCTGCGTGTGTTACTTGATCCCAAGCCTTTGTGGTGATGGATTTGTAATAGTTGACGGTGTCGGCTCGGGAGTAGCCTCTCATTTTCCTGTCCACATTGTTGCGGAGACTGAGGTAGGTTCGCGCTAGTCGCTGTTCGTTCAGTGAACCCGCAGGTTCGATAGCTTGGAGAAAGTCGATTTCATAATACCTCTTCTTGGACGCGTCTCCGTTCCCAGTCATATCCTCAAGTTTCTTCACTTTCAGCAAGGGTTTAACGGCCTCAACGAGCGCCAGCCTCTTCAGTAAAAGGCTGAAGAGAATCATAGTCAGAACTCTCACAGGTGGGATGCCCACCACCACTGCTGCCTCCACCGAGGTTAACCCTCTCCTCGACCCCAATGCCTCAATCATCACCCGAGGCTTCGCGTATACCTCTCTTCTCCGCCTGAGATAGATGACCGCCACCACGGCCACCAAGATGATGAAAAAGATTGCGAGGTAGAACCCGAAGCCTAGGCCCGTAGGAGATAGAGTGACGTACTCTTCGGGGACGGAAACCCCGAAGGTCAATTGAGTATTGGGAGGAATGTCGTCCTGACTCCAGTATACGGCGAAGGAGCCGTCCACGGTCGATAAAAAGGCCGGCTCTGAGGTCTTGATAGTTTGCTCGGTGACGCCCTCGGGCGGAACGATGGCGACGCGGAGGTCCTCCGTCCACGCATCGAAGTAGGTGGGTACAAACTGCATTCCCACATACCCAGGGTTCATCGTATCGGGGGAGAGCATGTTGGGCACCGTGGCCACGAGGAGAACGGTTCCGCTCTCTCCTGGACTCATCGGATGACCGAAATAGATCTCGACGGCGTAGTAGCTGCCACTGCTCACGTCTTGGTAGCTGAGGCTGTTCCCCGACAGATCCTCAACCAAGATAATGTCGAAGCCCCTCGCCGGAAGCCCGATGGTTAGATAGCCTAAGGCAGACGACTCGTAGATGATAGTGATGTTATACTGGATGTCTATAGAAGCATCTTCGTTGATCCAGACGACGGCCCACTCCCTGTCGATGTGATACAGAATAGCGGAAACATTGCTTGGATCAAGTGCCTCAATACTTTGAGTGAAGAAAGCTGTGAAGATAACAACCATCAGGAGCGGGAGTATCTTATACTTGCACCTCATCACCATGTAGGCTCCTCTGTCACCTCAAAGTTGTTACCACAATAGTCACATTTTATGAACGGTCGCCCATCAATTACAATCGTCTTTTCAGCATTCAAATTAGCACCGCAGTTGGGGCAATGGAGTTCCTTCATCCTTATGGGGCCAGAAACTTTGACCGTCTGCGTAATCTCAATAGGCTTCTTCTCCCTGGAAAAGTAGAGGAGCGCTATAGCAACCGCTATGAAGACCCCGCCTACAGGCAGCCTATACTCATAGGGTGGATAGGAAGCCATCAAGAAAAGGCTTCCAAGGACGATGAGTCCCGCGGAAACTAGGTAAAGAATCCATTTTAAAACGCCCTTCGCCACGCCTCAGACCTCAATAGGGTAGTTCATAAGGCTGTAATTTATGTTTTTAGAATTTGGCAACGTAGTGTTGACGAAAGAACACGTAAAATTGTTAACGCGCTAACTTCCCAAAAAAAAAGGAAGAGGCCAAGTGGAAGAGCTAGCTAGCTGGTGACGCATTTGTCGACCCGGTCTCATCACTGTGTACAACAGGTTGACGTGTTTGGCCCACTGATCCTTTAACACTCTTGTATTTCAGACGGGTTTTACAAGGGATAATGCGTAGTATAATTAACTTAAGTTAAAATATATTAAATTTTAATA
>DAOVBJ010000041.1 GCA_030670615.1 Candidatus Bathyarchaeota archaeon
CTCCGCAACAGCTTGAACCGTCTCCTGATCGGCTGCCTCAATCACTAAATCGATATCCGAGCGATTGTTTAGGTCATCAGGGTCCGTTGTACAGAAGAGATCAGGCAATGAAAGCGCCTCTTTCAAGCTGTCTACTCGACTCGAGTAGAGATCACAAATCGCAATTAACTTTGTATCCCCTGCTTTTCCATCATTTATGGCACGTGCTAAGGTGCTTCCAATAGCACCACAACCGATTAATCCAACATTCACTTACAACCACCAAACCCGATAAGCTACCAGTTACCTAAACACTCTCCTACGACCCTAAATAATCAGACACAGAGATAAGATAAAAGCTTTCCATGAGATTATCATCCGAGGCAAGAGCAGTATAGCCACCAGGCCCCATTTGATTCGCTTGAAGATTGAAAAGATAAGAGTATGAATGACATTAAATCGATTGTAATTCCAAGTGTATCTTTGACACTTCTTCAATGCAACTGAAAGAAAGATAAAACAACATCCTCACTGGAATACACCTTAGACGCTTGGACGCCCTTGAAGTATAAAACATAGCTGAACCTCGCTGAGACCACTGTGAATTCTTTCTATTGTAGCTACCACAGCTTTCTTATCTATACCACAAGCCTCACAAATGGCCTCCATCAACGCCCCCATCTAGGAGGGCATCCTGCCACGTAAAAGCCTAGGTCTTTAGATAGCTAGCTCAACGCAAACGCGTGGAAACAAGTATAAATCTCGTCGATCAGGGTGGACGAGTGAAGATCCGATACTTCGATTCTTCAGACAACTCCTCTATAACCCTCTTGACAATGAGCTTGGCTGGGTCATGAAGCTCTGCTCTATCCTTCAAGTCTTGGAAGCTGATAAACGGCTTTCGCTCTCTAGCCCCCAAGATGGTCCACATATATTTTTTGCCGATGCCAGGTAGAAGCTCCAGAGAATGCATTCTCGGCGTCATTGCCGAAGCGTTATTAAAGAAACCAATGAACCTTCCCTCTTGATTCCTCACGATCTCCTCGATGACGTTGGGTAACTCCGTTCGTGCTAAAGCGGTTAAGTCTTGATAGATGATTCTCCCCAGAATGTGGTCGATCTTTTCTCTGCTCAAGTCTTTGCCGATGTAGAGCCTCTCTCCAAGAGCGGGCACTGCGTCTCTCATCGCTATTGCTTCGAGGAGGGTGAAGTAGCTTTCTCCAAGAAGCTGAACCATGGGCTCCGCTCGATAGGCACCTCGCCCCATCATTCCTCGGGATAAAAAGTCTAAGACGTATGCGAAGTCTTCAAACTTCTTTTGGATACGAGAAACGTTGAAACCCATGACCCAGTTCAATCCTACGTTATTATGGTATATCATCCTCTTTATTTATGTTCTGAAAAAACAGTTTTTAAGACGCTCACGCGGCCCGACAACGGTACATGGAAGAAGAAAGGAGAATCTACCTACAAAATAAGTAAATAAGATGGCTCCTCCTTGAATTTAACCGGAGTTTCACTCTTCAGCAAGATCAGGTTTATCCGAGGGCTCCTCCTCGAAGTGATTCGAGGTGAATGGAAATGCACCTATCACCGAAACATATTCAGAAATAGCGGTGGAAAACCGAGGGGCTGTCTGTAGCTAACTGGTTAATAGGATTTTGGAGCGTGTTTTTAAATCGCTAACTCTTCAGCTAGCTTATACATCCTCCTGTCGATTCGCTTTTTGACTCTGCAGACATACTCCAAATCCTTGGAAATAATGGTGTCCCCTTTTAAACCAACCATTTTACTTTGAGCCCCATCTAACAACAGTTCCACTGCCCTCGTTCCAAACAAGTTGGCGATCAGGCGACTTCGAGCTGTAGGCGAACCCCCCCTCTGAACGTGGCCAAGGATGGTATGTCGAACCTCGAAGCGTGTATGAGTTCGGATGTGATCGACTACATTATAGGTGTCTCCTATCCCCTCCGCTGCGACGATGATGGTCGTGGTCTTCCCCCACTCGTCGTAAAGCTTTAATTTCTGGCAAATGCTGTCGAGATTAAACTTTATTTCCGGGATTAAGATAACACCTGCACCGGCTGTTAGACCTATTGACACCGCTAAGAATCCTCTGTCCCTGCCCATGACTTCAACCACGAAGACTCGGCCGTGGGATTGAGCGGTGTCTCGGATTTTGTCGATGGCTTGGAGGGCCGTGTTCACCGCGGTGTCGAAGCCTATGGTTTCATCGGTTCCCGTCACATCGTTGTCAATGGTTGCTGGTATGCCAATTACAGGGATCTCGATGGCTGTTTGAAGTGCTAGAGCGCCTCTGAAAGATCCGTCTCCTCCGATCACTATCAAACCGTCCAGTCCATTCTTCAGGATAGTCTCCCTTCCCTTCTCAAGGCCTTTGGGAGTCCTGAATTCAGGGCACCTAACCGATTTTAAGAAAGTCCCTCCCAAATGGATGATGCCGCCCACGGAGCGAAGGTTCAAGGGTCTAATTTGATTTATAGTCAGTCCATAATAGCCTCTCTTTACTCCAACCACGTCCACGCCACGGGGAATGGCGTATCGAACCACTGCCCTGATGGCAGCATTCATGCCTGGAGCGTCTCCACCACTCGTTACGACACCTATCTTCAAAGGAAACAGCAACCCTAAACAATCATGAAAGAGAAGAATTGAGCCATCCTATATATTTTCTATTGTGAGGTGTTGTCCTAACCCCTAGTTAGTTGATTGTAGAGCTTCGTCTCTCCCTCACTTTCTTCAGACACAACCTCACTAAAGGAAGATGAACGGTAATTTACATAAAAAATATCAAAAAACGGAGATGGAACGGAAAAGGCCCATGATCTAACGATGAATTGAAACAAGTAGTATGCAGTGCCAATCTATTGAAATTTCGTCTCTAGACTTTGTTATGATAGAGTGTTAACAAGGGGATACAAGAGTTCAGACTTAAGTTTAACCCAAAGGATAGAACTGAGTTTCGTCTAGCTAAGGTCGATGATCAGGCCACATAAGAAAGGGGTGGAGGATAATTAGCGAATGGAACAGAAGAATAAGCTTATCGTTACATTAATGTTATTTCGATGTAGACGTTATCTGGAACCTTGATCCGCATAATGCGCCTCATACAGCGCTCATTGGCGTCAATGTCAAGCAACCTCTTATGAATCCTCATCTCAAAATGATCCCACGTGCTGGTGCCTTCCCCACAGGGAGACTTCCTCGTCGGAACCTTCAGGTGCTTCGTAGGAAGGGGAATTGGACCCGCAACCCGCACACCCGTCTTCACAGCAATGTCCTTTAGCTCTCTACAGACCTCTTCCAGCCTATCTATGCTCGTACTGGTCAGGTGAATTCTAGCCTTTTGAACCATTATTTCGACGCACCAACACTCGTTATCTGCTTTACCCGATCTCCATTCAGAGTCTCTACCACAAAGGATGAAGATAGTCTAACTTTTCAAAAATAGATAGAGAAACCGAGAAATAAAAAGGTGTTGAAACCCCTGATTTTAAGCCTTCTCCGTGATTTCTCTGACAACGCCAGCGGCAACTGTTGTCCCCATGTCGCGAATTGCAAATCTACCAAGTGGTGGAAAGTTGGTGTACGTTTCAATGGCTATGGGCCTGAGGGGTTTAAACCTTACAAGGGCGCCGTCGCCGGTCTTCAGAAAATCGGGTTTCTCCTCTACAACTTGTCCAGTTCTAGGGTCTATCTTTTGAATCAATTCTATGAAAGTAGCCGCCATGGTTACGGTGTGGCTGTGAATGACAGGTGTGTAGCCGGTTGCGATGGCCGTTGGATGGTGGATTACGATGATCTGCCCGATGAATTCCTTGACAACGGTGGGCGGGTCGGATACCAATCCGATGACGTCGCCTCTGCGGGCGTCTGCCCTAGAGATGCCTTTGACGTTAAATCCGATGTTGTCTCCCGGGCCGGCCTCGGGGATCTCAGTGTGGTGGGTTTCAATGGATCGTACTTCTCCCTTGATTCCTGAAGGCATTATTATTACTTGATCACCGACCTTCATCACGCCAGTTTCAACTCGCCCCACTGGAACGGTGCCAACGCCAGTGATCGTATAAACATCTTGGATGGGTAGACGAAGGGGCTTGTCAATAGGCTTAGCGGGAACAGTAAAGTTGTCTAGAGCTTGTACAAGCGTGGGACCCTTGTACCACGGCATGTTTTTGCTCCTCTCCGCCAAGTTATCCCCAGTCCATCCGGAAGTGGGAACAAACGAAATGTTTTCGACACGGTACCCCGTGATTTTAAGCAAGTCTGAAACCCCATTTCGGACATCTTCATACCGCTCTTGACCCCATTTCACCGTTGCGTCATCCATCTTGTTTATGGCAACGACTAGCTGATTCACTCCAAGCGTCTTGGCAAGGAAAGCATGTTCCCTTGTCTGGCCTCCAGGCCCGATACCCGCTTCGTACTCACCCGTCTTCGCGGAGACGAATAGGATAGCGCCGTCGGCTTGACTTGTCCCTGTGATCATGTTTTTAATGAAGTCTCGGTGTCCCGGCGCGTCGATGACTGTGAAGAAGTATTTAGGTGTCTCGAACTTCCAGAAGGAGAGGTCGATGGTTAATCCTCGTTCACGCTCCTCTTTGAACTTGTCGAGAACCCAAGCAAATTTGAAGGTTGACTTACCGAGGGTCTTCGATTCTTGCTCGTACCTCGCGATTGTGCGTTCATCGATGGCCTTAGTCAAGTAGAAGAGGCGACCTACGGTTGTGCTCTTTCCATGGTCTACGTGACCCATTACTACGACGTTTAAATGGGGTTTTGCACTGCTCATTCGTCATCGCCCTTTATATTTTGGTAATCCTATATAAACTTCTATCGTGTAGAGAGTATGTACAGTCAATGCGCTAATATTAAAAAGTTTTGCTCCTCGATCTCTTGCGCGCGCATCAATAAAACTTTACGATTAAACCCCCTTCCTCGCTATCGCTTTGTAGACCGCATGCAAGTAAGTTGAGAAGACCGTGATACCTTTACTCGCAAAACATCGAATATCTTGAGCAAGATGCTTTAGCAAGTTATTGAAGGGGAAAAGTATAGGGGCATCTAGAAAAGTTTTTTCTGTAAGAGAGGTTCCCCACTAGGGATAATGTTGACAGCAGCGCGTGTTCTATCCTAAACCCGCGTGTGTAAAGGAGTAATTCTGGGTTGGATAAAGTTTATATGAGGATTTAATGGTAGACCATCTGGTTAAGGTGCGATTCATTGGCAGATAATAGCGAGGAACCCGTTGAAGAAAGTCAAACAATAAGGTTGTTTGAAAAATGGGTCTTTAACGGTGTTGAAGTGCAAGACCTTGGCTTGAAGCAATACATTCAGTTGAGGCCCGTTTATATCCCCCACAGTGGAGGTAGACATGAGCATAAACGATTCGAAAAGTCGAAGATCAACATCGTTGAAAGGTTAACAAACAACATGATGCGCCACGGAAGAAATTGTGGCAAGAAGGCGAAAGCCATAAGCATCGTCAAAATGGCTTTTGAAATCATTAATCTGAAGACGGGCAGCAACCCGATTAAAGTACTCGTCGATGCCATTGAAAACAGTGCCCCGTGCGAGGACACAACGCGGATTGGATACGGCGGAATCGCATATCATAGAGCTGTTGACATTTCGCCTCAGAGAAGAGTGGATTTAGCCCTCAGATTTTTAACGGAAGGCGCGAGGAGGACGGCTTTCGGAAACCGAAAGACAATAGAGGAATGTCTCGCTGACGAACTCATTGCGGCCGCAGAAGGGGACGCCCGAAGCCACGCCGTTTCAAAAAGAGACGAAATGGAAAGGGTTGCTCTGGCGTCTCGTTAAGCCCCTGTAGTAAAAGCCATCCAACTAGCCCGTTACAAAAAGCCTTTGGGGAACTACCTCATCGGCTTCTCCTTTTTCCCCAGAATCAAAGATTTCAATGAGACTCCGTTCACGCTGGTGACGAGGTACCTCACACCAGGAATATCACCCATCGACCGCCCACGACTGCCCCCTATCCCACAAATCATAACTTCGTCGTGTTCATCAATGTAATTTAATGCTCCGTCTCCGGGCAGGAAGGCCGTTACTTGACGACCGTTCTTTATCAGTTGAAGGCGAACGCATTTTCTTATGGCACTGTTGGGCTGCTTGCTCTCGACCCCAACCTTCTCAAGAACAATACCACGCCCCATGGGCGCTCCTCCCAGAGGATCCGACTTAATGTCAAGCCGGAGAGTTCTTCTTTTATAGTACCTGAATTTCCACCTGAAGTGCTTCCGCTTTTTCTTCAGGGTTCGTGCAGCGTAAAGGCCTTTAGTGGATTTTCCCATTACTAATTATTCACCAGATGTTGCGTATCTCTTGGTTAACTGAGTATTATATATGGCTTTTGCTGTTCATCCATAATAAAGTATGTGGTTATACAGTTTCTGATAGTAAATTAATGTTTAACACATGTATTTACAGTATATTAAAATGAACGTTGTTTCTGCTTTCCGCTTTGTTCTTTTTTTGATAGGTCATCTACAGGCCTGAACTTGAAACCGTAGCAGATTATGCCGTCCTTTCCCTGATCCCTGAGTTTTCGAAAACAGGCCTCAACCGGCATTCCAATATACACATCTTCAAGATCACAGTCCACGACTTGAGATGTAACCTTAGGCCCTTCCTTCAACTGAATTAAACCAACAACGTACGGTGTGAACCTTTCAAAGCCTTCGGAGGCTATACGGATGACGGTGAAGGAGTAGACTGTTCCCTTGCCTGAGAAGGCGAGGGGTACAGGTTTCCCGTCTCGCCTGCAATTTGGACAGACCCTTCTCATTGGAAAGAAGATGCCGCCGCAAACTTCACACTTCGTGCCCAAGAGCCTGTAACGTTCTCTGTATCGTCTCCAGTGGAAGGGAACCCCTTGAATCGACATACTAGTCGCCCCTCCTTAAAAGCGTCACAACCGCTGTTGCCCCAGAGCCCCCCACATTCTGAGCTAAAGCCTGCTCAGCGCCCTTCACCTGTCGACCCGATTCGACCTCCCCTCTCAGCTGCTTCACCAGCTCTACGATCTGCTTCACGCCGGTGGCCCCAACGGGGTGTCCGGAAGCCTTCAATCCGCCATCAGTATTCACGGGGAGGGATCCACCGACATACAGTTGCCCCTCATCATAAAGGGTTCCCGCTTCACCCTTCTTGCAGAACCCCAGATCCTCTAAAGCCAAAATTTCCGCGATCGTGAAGCAATCATGGACCTCGACTAAATCGATGTCCTTGGGAGAGGTCTTGGTTAGCCGATAGGCTTCTCGAGAAGCCTCGACAGTCGCATCGAGTGTGCATATGTTCCGTCTTTCAAAGAGCGTGAGAGTGTCGGACGCCTGAACACACGCGTCAACGAGGATGGGCGTGTCCGTGTATTTTCGAGCATTTTTGGCGGGGGTGAGGATGACGCAGGCGGCGCCGTCGGAGATGGGACTGCAATCAAACAGCCTCAAGGGATCAGCTATGAGGCTGGATGTTAGAACCTGATCTACCGTAATTTTGTTCCTGAAGTGGGCAAGAGGGTTGAAGCTTCCATGGTTATGGTTTTTAACCGCGACTGCGGCTAACTGTTCCCTTGTTAGGCCATATTCATCCATGTAACGTCTCGCCATCAGGGCATAGATTCCTGGGAACGT
>DAOVBJ010000165.1 GCA_030670615.1 Candidatus Bathyarchaeota archaeon
ACCTTGAAGAAGGGCTTCCCACGTCGGATTTGGTCATTGTCGTCGATGTTTCAGTAGCGACAGCCTTCGAGAGGGAGGAGGTGAGGGATGTCTATGAGGCGAACCGAGACTTCCTTGAAAAGGTGAGGAGCGCATATCTGGACTTGGCTGAGAAGTTCGGTTGGGTCATAGTCGACGGAGAAAAGATGAAGAGTGACGTTGCTGAAGAGGTCTGGGCACATGTTTCCAAAATCGTTTAGTGGTGTACGTCACGATTCTAGGTCGTGAAGGGGAAAAACGCGTTCTTTAAGTCGTTTAACAGTGTCTTCCACTCTATCAAAAACCCTCTTTTCCTTTAAGTGGAAATCCCTGTCGAAGAGTTGATTATACCTTTCTTCACTCTCTTCGGGAAGGGCTTGGGAAATGGTCGCGAACATAATGGCCCAACACCTTGCAACAGCCTGAACACTATAGCCACCCCCGCCAACCACGAGCAGCTTGCCTCCTGCAAAGCTATGACTTAAATCGTGGATTATCTGACTGACTTCCTCGTAGGTCTTGGTTGTTAGGGCTAAGCCGACGAGGGGGTCAAGGTAGTGGCCGTCAACGCCGAATTGGCTGATGATTATTTCGGGTTCGTATGCCTCAACTAAGGGAGGAATGATTTCCGTGAAGGCGTGGAGGTAGGCTTCGTGAAAGGTCCCCTCAGGAAGAGGGAGGTTAACAGAATACCCTTTGCCATTGCCCACGCCTATTTCATTCACGTATCCTGTTCCGGGGAAAATGCCTGTTCGATGGGTGGAGATGGTTAGGATGGGTTCGTCGTAGAAGATTTCTTGAGTGCCATCCCCATGATGGCCATCGATGTCAATTACGACAATCCTCTCCAAGCCATAGCTTTTCTGTAGATACCGTATGGCTACGGCAATGTCATTGAATACACAGAAGCCGGAGGCCCGATCGGCTTTGGCGTGATGGAGGCCGCCGCCAGGATTGAATGCGTGATCCACCTCTCCCTCAAGAACCAACTTTGCGCCCAGAAGTGAGCCTCCGACGACGGAGAGCGCGCCACCATACAATCCCTTGGTTGCTGGCGTGTCTCCAGAGTCAAGGTATCCGTGGCCCTCATCGCACATTCTTTGTACGTAGTCAATGTATTCTTTGGTGTGAACCGCGAGGAGGTCTTCCGTCGTTGCAGGCGGTGGCTCAAGATGTTTTGCTTTTCCATTAAAAACGTGTAATTCTTGTAGGAGGTCAAGAGCGTATTTTTCCCGTTTGGGTTGGAAGGGATGGCCTGGCCCAAACTGATATGTTAAATAAGTGTCAGTATAGAGGAAGGCGGTTACGGATGTCATGATTATGTAATAGGAGTTTGCCCATAATCAAAGTTTCTGTTTCACAAGGAGGGTAGCCTTTGAAAGGATAAAGCTTGTTAATGGAAGAGATGGATGAACGGTGACTACAGAATTCGTTCTTCAGTCCATTGTTTCAAGGAGTCTGTACACTGCTGTTTCAAATCTTTGCTAATTCTTTTACTTTCTAAAACCTTGAGGAATTCGATGCTTTTCTTCACCGCGGCCATCTCCCCCTTGTCGTAGTACTGTTTTCCATCCAAGTAGTCCTTCATCTGATGTGCCTTTTGAACAATGAAGCGCGCACCTTCCACAGGATTTTCAACGAGGTACCTATTGAGCCAGATGGTTGCTTCCGTCTCCCGGAGCTGGCCTATGCCTTTGATTTCCTTTATGCAGCGGATATATGTTCGAAGAAAGTCGTAGTAGTCAGTTATGTGGAGGAGGCTCTTTATCCGCTTCACCTTCTCTTTGAAGCCTTTGCTTCCGAAAACATTGAGGCGATGCTTATACCCCTTTTCCACACACTCCCTTGCTTGCATGAACTCCTTAAGGGTGTATATTCTGCGAGGAAACTCCATTTCACTTACACTTTAATCCTTGTCAAGGTTTGTCCTTTGCACCGTAGCCCACCAGAAAAAGTTATTTAAAGTTATTTATTTACCCATGAACCTCAAACCAACAAAGAGGGTGGACACACGATTTTCAGGATACTCGCTGAAGACATACGTAACATACTCAACAGGCTTACACTTAACCGTTATCCCCCAATTGAAATCATATCCACAAGTATACCAAGAATGCATTTTCGTCTTCGAGATCTACTTCCTTTTCTAACAACGGATTAGTAAGTTGGTTATAGAAAGAAGAGGATTCCATTTGTCCTCTCAATTTATATCTATGCTCCTCGAAAATCTATATCGAGGGACATGAATTCGTTGGCGAAAGAGAGGTCGGGAAAAATCGTTAGTTGCTCTAGGTGTGGCAGCAGACTTGGCCTCTGCGGCGAAGTTGTGTGTCCTATAATTAAACGGGTGGAAGGAAGCATTGGGAGAAAACTTGAGAGCAAAAGCCTCTTTGGAGCGTCTCCACCCTCCGTCTTCATAGGCTCCTGGAATTATCCGAAAGTTTATGCAGGACCCATGGTCCCGCACATGATGTGGGAAGACACGACCCTTCTGGACAACCCGGTTCAGTGGCTGGATGAGGGAATAGAGGACATCATCAGCCACCGATTATCCTTGACCCGTTCCCACCAACAAGTCGACATTCACTCCGCTGCCAACCCCGACAGGAGCTTAAGCTCCGTTCAGGAGTTAGCAATGTCCAGCCTTCCTGTGGACACTGAGGTGAAGCTCGAGGGAATCCCTAAAGGCAGGCTCTCGTTTTCGAGGCGGACTCCACCCATGGGACCAACAGCGACCATTAAAGAATTGAAGCTCATCGAGAATCCTCATATTCATCCCAAGATTGAGTATCTAACCGGGGACAAGGACTGCTTCGCCCAAGTAGCTGTTTCAGAGCTGTTTAACGCGGGAATCTCATCCTATCACCTCACCCGCCTCTTGAGTGTTGGCTTATTGGGAAAGGAGAGGAACAGGCGTCTTGTGCCCACGAAGTGGAGTATCACAGCCGTCGATGACGTGTTAGGCAAGCAACTGCATAAGCAAGTCACAGACCACCCAATGATCAATGAGTACTGGGTCTGGGGATTCCAGGCTGTGGGAAATCGTATGGGAATCCTCTTCCTACCCACGCCATGGATGTTCGAAGTGCTGGAATATTGGATTCCGGGAACGAGTTATCCTACCCATAGAAATATTCGGATCCCTTCCGACTACGAATTCACTGGGGGCAGGAAAACATACGCCAAGATAATTGGAGGAGCCTATTACGCTGCCAGACTCCCCGTGTTAAAACGTCTGAATGAATGGGGCAGACAGGCTGCGGCCATCATCTTCCTCGAAGTTCATCCCGAGTGGCTTCCATTGGGCGTATGGC
>DAOVBJ010000060.1 GCA_030670615.1 Candidatus Bathyarchaeota archaeon
AAGACGACCAAATCCGCCCACATGCCCTCCCTCAAAAGACCCCGAGCCTTCAACCCAAGCCTCTGAGCCGGCAGCGACGTCATCTTCCTGACAGCCTCCTCCAGTGTCACTATCTTCGTCCCAACTTCCTCGGGCATGTCAAATCGGGTTACACCTCGAACCCACTTCCTCAGAACAATGACCATCCCGCCGTAATCCCTTGGATGTGGACTCATCTTCCCTAGCCACCCATAAGGCGCTCGAAACCAGCTGTCAGTGTTCGGCATACACGCAGGATGCTTGAATCCTATGCATAGCTCCTCCTCCTTATGCCCTCTAATTGCCACGCCTATCTCCACTAGGTCAAGTCCCTCATCCTTAAACAGGTCATACGCCGCGTCCCACGGGTCCTCACTCGACTTCTCAGCGACCTCCATTAGGTTCATGCCCACGAACTCTGGGTGTCTTCGGGTGTGCAGTACGATGAGGTCATCGAACTTTAGGCGTCCCCGAGTGCTGATTATATCCTTTTTCATCTTTTCGCGTGTAAGGGGGTCGCTCACCCTCTCCAGCATCTTCGGTGCGCCGCCTTCGTAGGCCCATGCTGGCATCATAGGGCCCGCCATCCATCCCCCACCATACAGGGTGGTGCAGAGGTCGAATGTGGCGTCTACTCCTCGCGCCCTAGCGTCATCTACGAGCTTCAGAACATCGCCCATTCTCCCGAACTCCTTCAGTCCATGAGTTTCGATGTGGGCTATCTGAACTGGGATACCAGCTTTTTCACCTATCTTGATAGCCTCCACCTTACCCTTAAAATCGGGCCCCCCTCTATCGTGGGTTGAATAGATTCCGCCATATTTGGCAGCGACCTTGCATAGCTCCACAACCTCGTTGGTATCCGACCAGCAGCCAGGCGGGTAGGTGAGGCCGCTTGAGAGCCCGAAAGCCCCGTCCTCCATCGCCTCCGCCACGTAAGGCTTCATCTCCTCCAGCTCACTCCTCGTGGCCAGCCGCGCCTCCCAACCCATTACAGCTCCCCTGACCCAGCCGTGGCCCACGTAGTTGGCAACGTTTATCGCCGCACCCTGCCTTTCATATATCTTGAAGAATTCTTCAAAGGTCTCCCACTCAGGCCTAACCTCTCTAGGCCACCAGGGTGAGTGCACTAGATGCCTATTCTTGTTAGATATGGGTGCTGCTGACCAGCCACAGTTCCCACCTACCATGGTGGTTATGCCCTGCCTCACGAGGCTCTCGGCATTGGGATTAATGATCAGGTGGATCTCACCATGTTGGTGTATGTCTATGAACCCCGGTGCCACTACGTGGCCAGTGGCGTCTATCACCCTGTCCGCTTGGTCTGAGTTGCAGTTTCCTATTTTGGCTATCCTACCCTTCTTGATCGCGATGTCCGCCTTGAACCAAGGATTTCCCGTCCCGTCGACGACCAAGCCGTTCCTGATTACGATGTCGAAACCCAAAAAACCTCACCTCGTAGCGACGATGGTTACGGCGAGAACCGTGAGCTCAGATATCTTTTCAGAAGGCAATGCTGTTGACAAAGTAATTCCTCTATAACCATACTTCGAGATATCAGTACTTAAGAATTAGTATGAGAGAGGAACGAGAGATGAGGCAAACACTAACGCTTATAATGACAGGAGACTCTATGTTATAATGAGGGATTATTATGAAGGGTGCTGAAGTTGAGGCGAAGATACTCAAAGCTGAGGGCGTAGAGTTCGTAAGTCTCTTCCCGGATCAAGAACTTGCCAACGCCGTAGCTGGAGAAGGTATCAGAACAATTATGGCCAGACAGGAGAGGGTGGCCATTAATATCGCAGATGGCTACAGTCGCGTGTCAAATGGGCGTAAAATAGGCGTCTGTAGCATGCAGCCAGACGCAGGGATACAGAACTCCTTTGCAGGTGTGGCCCAAGCCTACGCGGATTCCTCGCCGATACTCGTTCTACCCGAAGGTACTTCGAGGAGCAAGTATAGAACCTTTCCCATAGTTGATGTATACTCAAGTTATCGTCAGGTGACGAAGTGGGTTGAAACCATATGGTCGGTGGAGCAGATACCGGAGCTGATGAGGCGGGCTTTCACTCACCTTAGGTCAGGAAGATTAGGGCCAGTCCTACTGGATTTGCCCAGCGATGTTGCCAGAGAAGAGTTGGATGATGAAAAATTCAGGTATGCCCCTGTCCAAGGCTGGAAGATGGGGCCAGACCCTAGAGACGTTGAGGTAGTAGTTCGAGCCATCCTGGCAGCCAAGAACCCCGTTATCCTAGCTGGACAAGGAATCTTATACGCAGAGGCTTGGGATGAGTTGTTGGAGTTCGCAGAGCTGCTTCAAACACCTGTAATGACGACTATGTGCGGGAAAAGCGCTTTCCCCGAAGACCATCCCCTTGCATTGGGTCTCGCCACAGCATACGGCACGAAGATGGCTGGCCACTTTCTAAGGAAAACAGACCTTTTGTTCGCCGCTGGTGCAAGCCTGACAGACCATTTCTTGTCCTTTCCACTCCCAATCCCCTCTGGCGCCAAGGTTATCCAGTTGACCAATGATGAGCGTGACATTAACAAGCACGTGGCGGTTGACTATGCTGTAATGGGCGATGCCAAGCTAACCCTAAAGGCGTTGATTGAAGAGGCAAAGAAGAGAGACAGAGCTAAGAAGCGAGAAGACTTGGTGAAGGAAATTGGAAACGTCAAACGTGAGTGGTTGAATGAGTGGAAACCCAAGCTTGATTCGAGGGAGACTCCGATCAACCCCTACAGGATTCTTAGGGACCTAATGCAGACCGTTGACAGGAAAAACACTATTGTCACGGCTGAAGCAGGAATGTCGAGGAACTCCTTTGGGCCGTTCTGGGAGGTCACCATTCCGAGGGGCTACGTAGGATGGGGTCACACGACCACGCTTGGATTCTCGCTGGGATTCGCCATGGGAGCAAAGTTGGCCGCGCCCGAGAAGCTGGTGATAAACATGATGGGGGACGGCGGGTTTGGCATGGTTGGAATGGACTTCGAAACCTCCGTTAGGGAGAAACTCCCCATATTGACTATCGTCTCAAACAACTCGAGCCTTTCAACCATTGGCTTGTTTCCTGACGCCCACAAACGCTACTCACTGGGCCGCATGAGTGGAAATTACGCCGAAATTGCCTGCGCATTGGGAGGCTGGGGTGAGAGGGTTGAGAAGCCTGACGAGGTCGTCCCAGCCATAAAGAGGGCCGTGAAGTCAGTTCAGGCTGGAAAGAGTGCCTTACTCGAATTCATCACACAGCTTGAAACAGCAGTGTCGAGGCCATAAGATGCCATACAACTCCATTTTTTTAATTACAATGAGTGGCTAATCAGCTTCAGTTAATTTCAAGTATATTAATAGTGGCTAGGATGCGCATGTTGACGGCTGATCTACGCTTCGTTTCCAACCTTCTCCGGTATTTTCCAATCCAAAAACACCTCAAAAGGCATGATTATTGGTAGCGTTGGTTTGTCAAGGGGATGTCTTCCAAAACGACATTTATTCCCCCTTCTCTCAAGGATGTAACGTCGACGACAATACGGACACGTAAAGTAGGCAATGCCTAAATTGAAGAAGAAGGACCTCGAATGCTCTATTTTGCAAACAGGACATGTAAAAGTAAGGTGCAACCTCTTAGAAGTCGTCCATACTAACCATACTACCGCAGGTATTATGAATACTACTATAAATACGATGAAGTTCAAGTCTTTTCACATAAAGAAACTAGTAAGGGTATTTATTAGTAAGGTGTAACCGATGGGTAGTCGTCCATGCGAACAATAATAATGCTGCTGCTATTATGAATAATAGAGTGCGCGCTGCCAGCTAGTTTTTAAAACGGTGGTATTACTTTCTTATCATTCCTTAAAAGTGAGTTGGGGGGGCGTGTATTGATAGTTAAAGTACGGTTTTACACGACATTGAGAGAATTAGCTGGAAGCCGAGAGGAGGAGCTGACGATAAAAGAAGATTTAATTCTGGCCGACCTTATCGAGGTCATAGCCTCTAAATATGAGAAAGCACGAAAGTACCTGTATCAAAATGGGGAAGTCAGGAAAACCGACCCTTCAATCTATTTCTTGATTAATGGTAGGAATTCACGCAGTCTCTCTGGCCTTAATACGAAACTACGGGACAACGACGTTGTAGAAATAATACCCGTCCCACCAATGGTAGGCGGAGGATAAAATAAGCAGCGTGAAATGGGAAGACCTGGAGTGCCTGACAGGAATATAGACGCATTCCGTGGGAGCCAGCTCTTTTTTATTTCACAACATCGTAAAGAGCGACATCTATTTCTTCGCAAAGACCGCGGAATCCTTCGATAACCCTACTCCCAAAGGACAGACCCAAAATCCACCACTCACTTTCTACATGTTTTTTAATGTCACAAAGGCTACGGAACTAATCGAAGGGGAAACATACCTCTGGATCGTAGCTAGCTAGCAATGCATCACACGTCTAAAACGCTGAAGAAGGAGCTATTAGCTTTTTAGTTCATCTGGGATCCCTGATTCGCAGGGAACAGCGGTTTGGCAGAAGCCGCAGCCATAGCCCTCGAAGCCATAGTGTCTTGGAACGTATTTTCTTGTCATCCTAACGTATCTTCGGCAAATCAATTTGTTATGACCTTCCTCTGTTATGGCTCCTATGGGGCACCTATCCATGCATTTTCTACATGTCCCTTTCGTGTGAAAGAGACAATAGGCATTATGATTATCATACGGCCTCTCAGTCGGGTCAATATGGAGGTTGGCCACTACTGACCCTGTTCTCATTGCTTTACCAACTGGGGTGATCAAGCCATCGGAGAGCCCGAAGGTACCCAAGCCTGCAGCGTAGGCTGCATGTCGCTCTGACCACGTTGATGCGTATAAATACTTCTGAGAAGTCTCGCTCTTCCATAGAGGTGATAACATTGGAGCCACAGCTTCTATACCATTGTTGTTCAACACATCCACCATGTGCTCTCTGAGCTTACTATTGAATTCCTCACCAAAGATCCTGGAACGTGCCCACCGCTCACTTGGAAAATGAGTCTCTTTTCGGTGATCACGCTTTGTCGCTTCGGTTTGAGGCAGGATCCAGCTTATCACCGTGATATTCTTGGCTTCGAAGACTTGATTGGGGTATTTATTTTCTAGGAATTCCAAAGGAAACCGATAGAAAGCTCCTATATCTTCTTTGTAAAAGGCGTATAATGGATCTGCTCCATTACTGAATCCAACAATGGGTTCTCCCCACGCAGGTTCATCATCCCGGTTCTTCATGGTGTTTGCTGGAGAATTGGTGAACGTCTTCACTTCGACTCTTATCCACTCAGCTTCGTTACCTTTGCACCTCATGTTTTCCACCCATTAGCTAATAAACACGCGTTAATTAGACCAGTTAGGTTAAACATATTTGTAAAGTTTATTAGAACATGCCAAAGGAATCATAGATTTCAGCCTTTTCTGGAACACTTCTATTACTAAGCTAGATAGCTACCCCAGTAGCAGCTAACACTATTGAAACTGTTTGTACATCTACCAATACAATCACCTTATTAGAAAAATAGCTGGTTCAAGCATTTAAAATACACATAATATATCCATTCTTAGCTAGACACTACACTGGTTATAGTCCAGAGAACTTGAAGAAAATCTATGATAAAGAAGGTTGATTCTGTAAGTTAGCTATGACGGATAGGAAATTCAACTTCACTTTAGAAGTCGAAGGAATCTGTGGAAAACTGCGTTACGTTTCTTGTAGAGCAGGAAGCTAAGAGGAAGCATTAAAAGAATGATGAGAATCCAGTTATTTGATAATAAGAGGGAAAGCTTATCTATCGACACCACGTCTCCACCGACAATTTCTTTTCCGTTTCCGTTTACAATTCCACTTATCGTGGGTCCAGACGATATTGTTAGAGCATCCACCCGTTTCTTCGTCATTTTTTCATCTCAACACCAAAATTTAATCCAGTCACCGTATATAATACTATGGGTAGTTAGCTGGATATGGGAGGTAGTACGTGAAACGGTATCGGAAACACATAGACAACATAAAGTCTATAGAATGGGTGGTTGGCTTTGCTGTGAAAGTAGTAGATGTGTAGCTAGCATG
>DAOVBJ010000183.1 GCA_030670615.1 Candidatus Bathyarchaeota archaeon
GGACCTCGTCTTGAATTGCCTCAAGCTTCTGCTCCGCCTCATTCTTTGGCGACGACCTCTTTCGAGGGGGCTTCTTCTCACTCTGTTCCTTGGCAGGGGTGGGTGTCGGTGGTTCGGCCTCCTCTTGGGGCGTCTCTTCCATGGGTTCAAGCCCGAGGGAACCCCTTATGGTTTTAATTTCCCGGTTGATTTCATATAGCCGGTTATTGAAGAGCTGGATTAACTCGCTCTGCGTGCCTTCTAATTCGTAAAGTTTAACGATCATCTCTTTCGAGGTTATCTGCTTGTCTAACTGCTTCATTTCTGTCCCATATTTCTCCAGTAGTTTAACCTGATCCTCCTTGGTTATTTTACCATCAGCCTCCGCCTCGTATAACCGAGTGAGGGCGAAACCTACTATTTCCTTCTCTAAACTCAGAATTCGTAAATCTTCTTTAGCCTGATTTACCTGTGACGAGGGTACCGACTTCACCGCTCTAAGAGGCGGGGTTGGAGCTGCCTTGTTTTCAGCTTCTTCCACAAGCATTTCCCCATTTGTTCCCGCTTTCTTTTCCTTGAAGAGCGTGATTTTCTTGGTTCGTGTAGCGAAGATAATGACGATAGCAGAAACAATTACGCACGCCATGACAACTATTGGGAGTGAATACTCGCCTAAAACCTCTGACACACGTGCCCCCCCATTTATGTAACTCCTTAACCCGAACCTATATAAAAAATGACTCATTTTTAACTTGTCCTCATGCTATATTATGCTATCGCCTAGTCGTTAGCCTAAGGGTAAACCCACTGAAGGAAACCTGAAAACGATAACGAAAACGCTGCAAAGAGGGCCTATACCCTAGGAATCCCTTCTTCAGCTCCCTTCCCTTCTGTGGTTTGGGCTATTGGACGATAACTGTGTGGAGCTCACAAAAGGTTGCGACTCGAAACCCGATAACTGAAAAGGTGACGGGCTGCGCTGCTGCCTTAGCGTACGATGGTTGTCTCTTAGATGCATTCTATAATCTATAACGAGAAGGGATAGGTGTCAATGGGTATGTCTACAATCTCTCTGTCTACGCCCTCTTCGGCGTCGTCTACTGCGAAAAGGATCCTTACTCGCGCTGAGAACGAATTTGCTAAAGAAATGCGACGAGACTCTTCAATGAACGGTGCATTGAAAAAAAAGAGAGGGGGATGGGTGAGTCCTTTCGAGGTTCTACTGTTGTCTTAATCCCTTGTCAGCGAACCCATCCACCGTATATGGGATATTTGAGGGTGATCATTTCAAGGAGTGCAGGCTTTCCGGATTGGTTAACCTTGAGCGCTCGTTTAATTGCAGGTATGACCTCGTCTGGCTCTTCAACTCTCTCACTGTACATGCCGAGTCCTTCGACCATCTTCGCGGTGCTTAGGGTGCTTGAGGGTGTGACTGCGCTTGTGGGTGGATGATGTCCTGCGCCCCAGAACCCTGGACCGTAGCCAGCGACGCCGGAGTTGTTGATGTGGACTATGAGTATCGCTACCTTCTCTCTGACCACTGCCTCGTAGTTGCCTATCTGATACATAATGCCTGCGTCGCCCGTGACGTCAACGACCTGTCTCTCCGGGTAGGCGAGTTTCGCCCCCATCGCTGCACCCAAGGTGAAGCCTAAGCTGCTGCAGTTACCCCAGCCGATGAAGCCGCGTTGGATGATGGGTTCGTAGATGGTGCCCAGCTGATCCCTGGTGTTCCCTGCGTCATGAGTTACCGTGGAGTTCTTCCGGTCAAGGGTGTTCATCAATTCCACGTATACTCGGTAGGGGTTGATGGGCTTCTCGTTCGACTCAATGGCGTCCTTATATTTCTGAGCCTTCTGGTCTTTTAGGCTCTTTATCTGGTTCAAGAGAGCTTCATTCTTTGGCCTGCCTTGAGATCCCGCCTGTTTCCGAACCTCAGCTATCATCTGCTGGAGTACGAGTTTGGCGTCGCCGATGACCGCGTGGTCAACTATGTAACGGGTATTGATGTCCCGTTCATCGATGTCACACTGTACGATGACCTTTCCTTTGCCACTGAAATGATGTTTGAAGTCTCCGGGTGCAAGGCTCTCCCCTATACCGAATACTAGGTCTGTGCTGCCGAGGAAGTGGTCTGCTGGGATTCCCCTCACGCCGATGTCCAGTGGATGATTCGCTGAGAGCACGCTGTACGCCAAGAGTGACTGCAAGACTGGTGCTTGAACGAGCTCCGCGAACTCGCGGAGATCGTCACAAGCATCCCCATAAAATATGCCCTGTCCCGCGTAGATGATTGGCTTCTTCGCAGCGAGTAGTGCTCGAACAGCGACCTCGACGTCACGAGGATCTCCAGGATACTTCCATCCCTTGACTGGCACGTACGGGAACTCTGTCTCGTCGTAATCGTTCCAGTTGGGTGTCGGGCCACGACCGCCAGAGGTGTTTAAAATGACAGGTCCGCGTCGACCGGTTCTCAGATAGGTGAACGCGCGTCGCATGAACTCGGGTATTCGATCGCTTTGTGGTACATATGCCGCCCACTTTGTGATCCCCCTGTATTGTCCCGTGATGTCAAAACGGTTTTGACCGAGCTGGCTGAGGGGAGGGCCGTTCATTAACCCTAAAATGGGCGAGCTGTCTTCCATGGCTTGAGCGACTGCGCCTAGTGCAATCTCCGATCCTACGGGGAAAGTGCCGCCTTGAACGTTGAATACACCGATTTTTTTTCCGTTCGAGGCCCGTGAGTAGCCGTCCGCGAGGGCTACCGCAAACCGTTCATTCCGCATCATGACAATGCGGAGGTTCTCTTCGTGGGCCGGGTTCACCATGTTGCCTACAGGCATCACGCTCAGAAATTCGGTTCCTTCCTGCTGTAGAATACGTATGATTCCATTCTCTGGTTTCAAGAATTTTTCCTCCGTTTGGTGAAAAGAATTCTTGGTTGTTCCTTATAAATTAATTGTTCACCGATTCTGTTCCCTTTTTAATTGTTCGCTGCGTTGTTACGGCAATTATCG
>DAOVBJ010000141.1 GCA_030670615.1 Candidatus Bathyarchaeota archaeon
GATCCTATCGAGAGTCAATAAGCGATCCCAGAACTCCACCGTCATGTTAAAGCGAAAGGTGAAAGGATTATTGTACGCCATGATCTGCACCTCATTCACCGCTTCATTCACGAGTCGATAGTGCTCAAAGACTTCATCAGCGGTACATGGGATTATCGATGGAGGCCCGATCATCACACCATCCCCACCCGCGTCCTCGACGTACCGTGTGCGTTTAATGCATTCCTTGGTGGTTTGAGCGGTAGTTCCAAAGACTGTGGTCAATTTCGTGGCGGAGTTGACCGCGGTGTCGACAATCGAATAAAACTCTTGTTCACTGGGTGCATAAAATTCACCCATGCACCCAAACGCGATAAAACCGTCAAATCCTTGGGCTTCATACGCGTGTACGTTTTCTCGGAGTCCCTTCAAATCCAACTCCTGATTCGGTGTCAACACGAGTGGCATCAGGGGGAAGATACCCCTGAGTGGTTTCCGATTCCTCTTAACCAATTGTACTTCCTCATACCTCTTTGCCACTTGTCTACATTTGTGCTTTACGCATGTGTGTTAGAGGAAACCCTTCGTGAACCGTTCTTGCACAACCACAGCGTTATACACGAAGTTGATGAAATCATACAGGTCGAACACGGGGAGACCTGTCGCAGTGTGGATGGCAAACGTGTAGGGAGGCATGTTAGCACACTCTAATACAAGGGCCCCGATTTCTGGATTTGTTTCCACCAACTGTTGCGCCACGCTGACCATCTCATATTCCACTTTCTCCGGATCGATGGTGAGAGTATCATCTAGGATAGCTGTCGCAAATTCGGTTTTATCCTGCATACCAGCAATCGCTAGTGGAATGGACTCAATGCCTGCTCCTTGTAGATGCTGCTTCGTCAATGCAGTAGAATCCGCCGTTAAGATCCCCACTATCTGATGACGTCCAAGCATTCGATAAACTAAGGGCACCATCATTAAAGCAGATGTGAAAACTGGAATCTTTACAGCTTCCGTCATCTCTTTTTGGAACATAGCTAGGAATCCACAACTCGTTGTGATCGCCCTGACACCCTCTTTCTCAAGCTCCTGAGCTGCTTTAATGAATGGTTGAAGTAATGCGGGATCCCTCTCAGTGACAACTCGCTTTACTGTAGCTCCTACGACTCTCTTTAATTTGACAGGAAAATAATAGGATGATGCATTTCCCACGTCACCTGGTATGCGAGGAAAACGAGTGTCAAGAGTTAAAATACCAATGGCTTGACCATAATGGCCTCTTCCTTCTTTCATAACCATACGCATTTCCTCATGATGTGTTATACATACTTATTTGAAAGCAAGCCATGTGAACTTCGATTAACTTGCATTAAGCTAACTAACTAGCTACCTTTAAGGTAGATGCTTTAGGTATTTGTTGAACCATCTGAGTATGTGCATAAGCCTTTCTTCCCTATGCTTCGGCTTTCCACTTCGACTGAGTTCATGGTTCTCGTCGGGAAACCGTACGAATTCAGTTGGTACGCCGTGGAGCTTCAGGGCTACAAACCACTGCTCCGCCTCATCAATGGTAAGGCGTAGATCGTCCTCACTGTGAATGATGAGTGTCGGTGTCTTAACGTTCTTCACAAATGTCAGCGGTGAATGTGCCATATGCTTCTCCATATTCCCAATATAATCATTATCACCAACGTATCTATCAGGTCGCATATATCCTCCATCGGCGGTTCCAACTCGACTCACGTTGTTAACTTGGGTTCGACAAGTCACTGCCGCGTGGAACCTATCTGTGTGAGAGATAATCCAGTTAGTCATATAGCCGCCATAGCTTCCTCCCGTGACACCCGTCCTGTTTACGTCTATGAACGGGAATTGTTTCAAAGCACTGTCAACAAAATCCATCGTGTCTTTGAATTCTAATATTGCGTGATTATATATTCCCGCCCTTTTGTAGTCTTGTCCATAACCACTGCTCCCTCGAGCATTAGAGTAGATGACTGCGTATCCATTAGCAGCTAACACTTGCCACTCAAAGTACATTGCATCGACGTAACTACCGGCTCGACCACCATGCATCTGGAGGATGGTAGGGTACCGCTTCCCTCTCTTGTAATCTACTGGCTTTATTACCCAGCCGTCGACTTCCATACCCAGTTCATTAGTGAAAGTAAAGTGCTTTGGAGAGCTAAGCTTGAGACTTTTAAGTATGCTATCATTAAAACGAGTGACTTGCCTTTCATCTTCTCCATTCGTTATCCATAGCTCCTCGGGGTGAGTTGAGTCCATGGCAGTATATGCCATCACGGCACCGTCAGCGGAAAGGCTGAAGCCGCACACCGACTTTCCCTTCGTAACTTGTTTCACAATCCCTGATTTACGGTCAACGCTGTAGATGTCAACGTTGGGGGTGTCTATCGCGCCGAAATAGAGGGACGAAGCGTCGGGAGTCCAGACAGCACCTGGACTCGGTGTCGACACCCTCAAGTCACTCATAACCCCAATCCCTACATTTCTATCGAAGTCGCCAGTCAGCCTGAGAGGTTCACCTCCTTCTGCAGGAAGCACCCAGATGTCATTGTTGGTCAAGACATGCCAGATGAAATCATGACCAATGAATGCGATTTCCTCCCCTCCAGGAGCCCACGACAGATCTGTGATTATGTGTTTCCTCGGAGTCAGCCTTTTCAACTCACCACCTTCCGCTGACATAAGGTAGATATCGCGGACATAGGAAAGATCCGGGTCCTGAACTGGCTCAGGCCAACGATCCCTCACCGATATGTCTGTATATGGTTGACCAATCAAGGCAGCAGTATTCACTATCAACGCGATGTTCTCACCATCTGGAGACCACTTCGCTGCGTCGACATCAAACTTGCCCCTTGTTAACTGCTTCGGATTGCCACCAACCTCGACTATGTGGAGGTGGATGCGCGTTCCCGCGAAGATTCCAACGCCATTATACTTGTAATTCAGCCGTTTAATCACCCTAACATCGGAGTCAGGCTTCCCCTCTGTCCAGACGCGGGAAAGGAAAAGTATCCGCCGCGAATCCGGTGCCCACATCGGTTTCATTAACCCCCCCTCGACGTCGACTACTGGTCGTGCCTCACCCCCCTGAGTGGGTATGACGTAGAGCTGGGTTTTATTCTTTAGTTGACTTCTATTGGAGAGGAAAAACAGTTGTTTGCCATCAGGTGACCAGCGAGGATAGGTGTCGTTACCAAGACCATAGGTGAACTGTTCTGTTTTATCTGCCTTCTTGTCCCACATCCAGATGTGCTTAACGTATCTTTGCTCATCATAATTGATTTTTGTGTGAACGAAGGCTACCTTGTCGCCATCTGGAGAGATCTGCGGATCTGAGACTAATCTGAAATGCCGTAAATCTTCAATCATTATTTTACGCTTACCCATAGCAAATCCACTTTTTACTTACTTATGGTTTTAATTTTATATTTAACTATTGAAAACCTAATTCAGCATCTCTAAAATCTTAAGACGTGCTTAATTGCTTATATGGTAAGGTGCTAATAGTTTTTTCTTAAAGGACAATCATTTCATGTGTAAATTTATCGAGCCTCTCAAAGCCTTTCTCTGTTATTAATATGGTTGAGGCAATCCCACTAGAGACTGATCCATGACCAAAACCACTACAATCTTGCTTCTTGATGGCTCCTGGACCCGAGTCAATAGCGAAGACCATGCCTGGAATTGCCTTCATCATGTTATTTTCTTGGACTAGAGGAATTTCATGACCTCCACTTAAGCCAACACCATGTCCCAGCCT
>DAOVBJ010000196.1 GCA_030670615.1 Candidatus Bathyarchaeota archaeon
GGCTCTGTTTAAGACGTTGGAAGTCCTCGGTCCTGAACACGAATATTCGCTCGTGGATAGACATCTTCGTCCAAAGCCCATCACTGATCAGGTGATAAAAGAGTTAAAAGGACGCATCGTAAACTTCGTGAATCTAAACCATTATTCTTTTGGAAAAGAATTACAGTCACACGTTGCTGAGATTAAAGCAAACACGCCGTTCTCGTCGCCAGTAGCGTTCGAGGAACAAATGTACAAAGCGGTTCAAGAAGTAACGGAGTTCGTGGGACGAAAGCATGACGCCCATTTACTTGGGACAGGAATGCACCCTTTATTACAACTGGACGAAGCAAAGGTGTGGTCACATCGAGACCGTAAGCTGTACGAAGTCTTAGACCGCCTATTCAACCTTCATCAACATGGCTGGCTGAACATCCAATCTTTTCAACTCAATCTCTCGTACGGCAACGAAGAAGACGCCATCCGCCTTCACAATAGTTTAGCAAACCTACTTCCATACATTCCTGCCATATCGGCCTCTTCGCCGATTTACGAAGCCAAGTTCAGTGAATACGTCGACAGCCGCTTACGCTTCTACTGGATCAATCAGAGAGCAATTCCGTCAATCACGGGCGATATCATTCCCGAATACATAAACTCCTTCAAAGACTATCGCAGAATCACGATAAACCGGTATTCCGAAGATCTACAGAAAGTCGGTGCACCCGAATTTCTACTCCACAGAGAATGGTTGAACTCGCGCGGCGCTATATTCCGCTTTGACCGAAAAGCCATAGAGATCCGTATCATGGACGAGCAGGAATGCATCAAGGCCGATGTAGCACTAAGCTGCTTCACACGAGCGTGTTTGCGAGGAATGTTATTGCAGAACGATCCGTATTTACCTCACAACCTCTTGGTGCAGGACCTAACCTCCGTGATAAAGGAGGGATTAGAAGCAACAATTCAGCACCCAAAAGGCCCTACAGCCAGAGACGTTTGTAAATACTATTATAGAATCGCATTGGAAAATGCGTCTGTTGAGGAGAAAGCATATTTACCCCTCGTTAAGACACGTATTGAGGAGGGCAATCTATCAAACCTTATTCGCAGAGCCATACTGAGGAAAGAGCAGAAGACGGATTTACATGAAGCAATCATAAACGTCTATTTAAAACTCGTGGATTGTTTGGCTGAAAACAGATTGTATTCCTAGACCGAAACGGAATAAGTACAGCATATTTTTTTTCTTCGTCGCTAAAGGCACTTCAAGATATACCTTTTCAATTAAAAAGCGTTAGCCCCCAGTATAATTGTGGTTAAACAAATTATTGAGTCCCAGCTAGCTAGTGTTAATTTATTAGATAACATTCACCGTTTTTATTAGCCAGCTAATAGTTAATTAAAAGGGGGAAATAAAGTGAGTATATATCAGAGGATGTTTGGGTTTAAGAGGATAATCAACGCGAGTGGAACAATGACGCTTCTTGGGGGATCGTTGATGCCTCCCGAGGTCATTCAAGCTATGAGTGAGGCGGCTGAAGACTGGGTCAAGCTGGACGAGCTTTTGGCGAAGGCGGGTCAGATAATTGCTGACACCGCCGGCGTTCCAGCGTGTTTAATAACTTCTGGCTGCGCAGCCGCCATAACTCTCGCAACCGCGGCCTGCATAACAGGGAGGGAACGTGAGAAGATGACTAAACTTCCAGACACCGAGGGGATGAAGAACGAAATAATCTGGCAGAAGGGGCACTACCCAGCCTATGCTTCCCAATTTAAGGCCGCTGGAGGGAAGCTTGTAGTGGTCGGCGGAGATCCAATACTCTTAAAGGTTCCTGAGGTCACGAGTGTCAGGACGTTGCCAGCTTTCAGGACGCTCGGTTGTACACGAAAGACTGTAGAGGCAGCGATTACAGAAAGAACATGTGCTTTAGCATATACTCAGGCCCACTTCAGTGTGCATGAAGGTCTGGTGCCATTGAAGGAGTACTGTGAGATCGCCCATGAATATGATCTACCGGTGGTCGTTGACGCCGCTTCAGAGTTGCCACCCGCGTCAAACCTGGGCTGGTTCTATGAGCAAGGAGCTGACTTAACCTGTTTTAGTGGTGGAAAGGCAATGTACGGCCCCAACGATACAGGCTTCTTACTCGGCTGCAAGGACCTCATTGAAGCAGCTACCATGCAAGCCAATCCAAAGAGTGGAATAGGAAGAGGCTTCAAAGTAAGCAAAGAACAGATCGTGGGACTCGTCGTCGCTGTTCAGAGATATTCAAACCTAGATGAGAAGGCTCGACTGAAGGAAGAGATGGATAGGGCTGAGTACATCGTTAATTCCTTCAAAGACTATCCACACGTAAATGCCCAAATCATCTACCCTGATGACACAGGTCTACCTGTTCCTAGAGTCTGGTTAACTCTCGACGAAAAAAACTTGGGAATTACGGTGGATGAAGTTTCTACAGCATTACGTGAAGGTGATCCCGGGTATTTATACGCGGGAACACTACAGAGGCACAGGAATTTTACTCATCGACGTGCAAGTCATGCGTCATGGTGAAGAAAAAATTGTAGCTGAGAAGTTGAAAGAAGTGCTTAGCTAGCTAGCTGTTTTGAATTTACAGATTTCTAAAAGAAATGCCCTAAAAGTGTAAATGCTAGGACCCTAAAGCGTAAATTCTAGAAATTAATTGGGATAAGTTAACATTTATTGCTAGTTAGTTAGGCCACTGCTGTATGTACAGGTGGACGGGTCTCTCTCATTTTTCCTAATGTAAAAAATGATAAATTGAAATATAATTAACTTTAAGTACATTTTCGTTAAACTTAAATATACGCCCGTCCATACACGAGGGGTGTAAAAATGGAG
>DAOVBJ010000085.1 GCA_030670615.1 Candidatus Bathyarchaeota archaeon
TTTGGCAATGTCAAGCCTTCGACAAGAGCGTCCCCGCTAGGATTAAGGAGACCGTCTTTAGAGATTAAAGAGGAACGCGATCCCCTTGTCGATGTCATACACGAAGACGAAAAAATCCGGGTGGTGGCCGAAGTGCCTGGAGTCGAAAGATCGGACATAAAGCTGAATTGCTCAGAAAAGGTTTTAACCATCGCGGTCGACGCGGAGGAGAGAAAATACTACAAAGAGATAGATCTTCCCACAGAAGTCGATCCAAAGGTTTCCAAAGCAACCTACAAGAACGGCGTCCTAGAAATAATCTTGACCACGGTCACAAAGAAGAAGCTGAAGGGCGAGTCAATAATAATCGACTAAAGGACGCCCCCTTATTCTCGACGCCTCAGTAGGACGCGCCTCCACCCCCCTTTGTTAAAGAACACTTATTTCGTTTTCAAGAGCAGGACTGTACGCACTGCAACTGTGAAGAAAGTACAGGGCAACAACATTAAAAATTATCTTTGTATAAAAGATGTGACGAAAATAACTTGTTTCCCTCATCCGCCGTGGGAAACGGGTATGATGGCGACTTCATCGCCGCTTTGTAATTTGGTTTCAAGCCCAGATAACACGCTGATCTCCCGTCCGTTTACAAGAATAATGAAATTTGACGTATGACGGGGGGGATCACCCGATAAGATGTCGGCGAGGCCTCCATAGGCTTTCATTACGTTTTGGAGGAAATCCAGCATCGTTATGCTCTCGTCAACTTCGACATCACGTTTTTTCTCAAGGGCATCGTTCAACACGACCCCAACGAACTCAAGCGTTATCTTCATAAATTCCCTCCGCTAACCGTTAAGCGAATTCTTCTCCAACGATGCCTGTAACAAATGTTAAAGCCATCTTCATCAAGTGCTTTGCTTCCGTTAAAGCATCCTCTTTATCTGAATCACTGGTTTTTACACTTCGGATTTGAATGAGCCACTCGAGGTGAGCTAAAAAACGCAGGAACGAATCTCCATCTCGGACTCCCTCTCGCAAGGCGTTTCCAACCAAAAAAGCCACGTAGGAGGGGTCCCCAAGGCCATAATAGATCGCCAGTTGCATTTTTCTCATAGCGAGAACAGCGAGGTTAACACTCAGTGAGGGTATTGGAGTGATCTCGGCCGTTGAAAGATCGGATTCGGCTTCTCTCATGTATCGAATAGCCCAGTTCTTCCGGTATTCATCGACTAGAAGGCGCAAGCGTTACGTCTCCACTTCAGACTCCACTACTTCGCCTTCGAGCCTATTGCAGTATCCCGTTATATACCCCGCGAGTTTATTTCTAAGGGTCTTGGTTGTAATAATCACGACCTCTTCAACGAGTTTCTTGTTTTCATCGAAATCCGTTGTAAACTTATTGGGATATTTCTTCAATATTTCTTCAGCAAGTCTCTTCGTCTTCACTCTTCGAGATTTTCCCAATTTCTCTTTTCCTCTACATCCTTGATTTCGTCTCTGAAACTAAACGCGTAAGCATTGGTAGGGCATATGTTATTAACATGTGTTTAAAAACCTTTTTTATATATTCGAAAAACGAAGCTTTGGAATCGTAGCTTTATGTTCTGTTGTCCGTGAAAAAAGGCTGAAAGGGTTCTTGATAGTTTAGACGATGAGAAACATTCGGTTTCACGATTTTTTCAAATAAAGGATGTTTGAAGTGGAAGATCTTATCTTTAGGGGTGAGAGGGTTTCGAGGAGGAGTCTTTGGACGTTTAACTCTTGAAGAAGCGTTCTATGCTCATGACCTCATTATACAGTTCATGGGCTATGTAATCGGTGAGTGGTTGAGAGGTTTTTGATTATTATAGTACTGTTACGGATTTTGCTAGGTTTTTCGGTTTGTCAGGATCACAGTTCCGGGCCAACGCCATGTAGTATGCAAATAGTTGCAGAGGGATTACATATGGGATGGGTGACAGAATTTCAGGGATATCCGTTGGGATCTCAAAATAGTCATCGACTAGGTTCTTCACTTCTTGGTCTTCTTCGTCTAAGACGGCGATTATCTTCGCTCCCCGCGCCTTCATTTCCATGATGTTACCGATTAGGGCCTTCCTCGTCTCGTTCTTGGGACAGACGAATATGGCTGGAAATCCTTCTTGAATCAAGCTGATGGGTCCATGTTTACTCTCCCCTGCGGGATACGCGATTGAAGGTATGTAAGCAAGCTCTAAAAGCTTCAATCGGCCTTCTAAGGCGGTTGCCGTGTTGATGCCTCTGCCTAGGAAGTAGAAGCACTTCGCTGTTTTATACTTCTCCACGACGTCCTTAACTTTTTCTTCTTGAGTGTTGATTACTGTTTCAACGACGTGCGTGATTTCATGTAGTTTGACTTCGAACTCATCGATTCGTTCTTGCGATACCTTACCCCTGACCTCAGCCAGGGACAAAGCCAGCTGAGCCAGCACCAGTAACTGGGAAGTAAAGGTTTTGGTGGCGGCCACGCCTATTTCTGGCCCTGATTGTTGACAGATGTAAGCGCGAGAAACCCGTGTCAGGGTGGAGCCGATGCTGTTCGTTAACCCCAGGATGGTGGCTGCCTTGAACCTGGCGTGGTCGATGGCGTGGAGGATGTCCGCGGTCTCCCCTGACTGACTGACCGCGAGGATGGTGCTCTCGATGTTTACGGCGTTACCATATTGTTCAATGAATTCGGAGGCGATGATGGGGTGGGTGGAGAGGTTACAGAAGCTGGAGAACATGTAGGTAGCGGCGAGGCAGGCGTTGTAAGACGTTCCACAAGCAAGGAGGTAGATCTCTTTGGATCGGTCTAGAAAAGTAGTGATCAAGTCAATGTATCTCCGCTGCAGCCTTATCGCGTCGTCTAGGCATCGCGGTTGCTCATGAATCTCCTTCAACATGAAGTGGGGATAACCCTGCTTTTGAGCCAGCTCCACGCCCCAGGTAATGGTTCTTAGATCTCTTTGAATCGGAGTCCCGTCGCTGATTCGCACGAGGTTAATCGTGTTCGCGGTGAGGATGCCCAGTTCTCCGTTTTGAACGTCTAAAATCTTGTTCGTTAGGGGGAGAATCGTTGGAATGTCCGATGAGACACAGGAGTCAATATCCGAAATGCCTATGACTATGGGGCTTTGCCTTCGAGCGCAGACGATCTTATTGGGCTCATTGGCGTGGATCATAGCGAGGGCATAGGAGCCCTCAAGCCGTTTCACGGTTTCACGTACCCCATCCACGAAAGTTAAGCCTTGCTTCATGTAATCTTCGATGAGGTGGGGGATGACCTCCGTATCAGTTCTAGAAGAGAAAAGATGTCCCCTGACATGTAACTCGTCCTTCAAATCATTAAAATTCTCAATGATTCCGTTGTGTACCACCGCAATTTTTCCTTCACAGTCTGTATGAGGATGAGCATTATTCATCAAGGGAGCGCCGTGGGTGGCCCACCGCGTGTGACCAATGCCAATCATCCCGTTGAGGGCGTTTAAATCCAGTTTTTTATGAACGTCGTCGACGCATCCGCTATCCTTTTTGATCTGTAACAGCCCATCGTAAATTGTCGCCACGCCGACGGAGTC
Organism: Candidatus Bathyarchaeota archaeon; assembly: GCA_030670615.1. Taxonomy (GTDB): domain Archaea; phylum Thermoproteota; class Bathyarchaeia; order RBG-16-48-13; genus DAOVBJ01. Next base: position 3,561 of record DAOVBJ010000085.1, read on the forward strand.
GTAACCTCTATATTCGAGGCGTTTAAGCGCCTGATGGATGATAGGCGCTGCCTTCCCCTCTCGAAGCACGCAGCCAAATATGCCACACAACAGCTCTTTCTCCCCAGAAAGTTCCACGTAAAATATGCGTCACATCAGTCTTTAAGATACCTCTTTAAAACATTTATGAATTATTTCCTTGTCAAAAAGACGTTTTCCTCTTGATTAGGCCCGATATAACAGTGTTGAAACACAAACAGAATCAAGAGGGTTTTAAGGGTGGGACATTATTTACGGTGAATGGGGAGGGTGTTGAGAGTCAGGGAAGGCGACTTCGTGGAATCCAAGGAGGGATGGTTCTTTGACGTTAAAGGCTTGGTTCACCCGCCCAACGGAGTCATAGCCTTCGTGAGATACATTCCCGGTGAACAGGGAGATAGAGTATGGAGAGGCGTGAAATACCGAAAGATCTACGACTTATCGGAACGCTATGACTTTCTCAGAAAACATTGCCCTCAATACCTCCGTTACGACAAAGTATTAGATACGTGGTTAAATGAAGTGCCCGTGAACGACGTGGCTCACCACTATAAACCTCAACAAAAAACGCGTCATCTTCTCGGTAACACCCATCTGGATGCGGTGGAGACGCAGACCCTAGAATTCATCAAGCTGTTAAACGAGGTCGCTCACACCTCGTTGGAGCACTTCGGCGTCTCTGGCTCGGTCCTGGTTGGGTTACATTCAAACCAATCCGATATAGACCTCGTCGTTTATGGAAGGGAGAACAGTGTGGCCGTTCGCGCCGCGTTGAAGAAACTCCACCAAGAAGAGGAGGAGGTTACGGCTTACGGGCGAGAGGGGTTACGCAGTCGATATAGCGAGAGACAGAGAAGCACACCGGTCTCCTTTAACGACTACATATTCCACGAAGCGAGAAAAACCTTTCAAGGCTTCTTCGGGGGACGGGAGTTTTTCATTCGTTACGTAAAGGAGTGGAGGGAAGTGACGGAGCGGTATGGAGACACTGTGTACCGGAATGCGGGATACGCCACCGTCAAAGGACGGGTCATTGATGCCTCTGAAAGCCTCTTTACGCCATGCACTTATGCTCTGGCTGACGTGGAAGTGATGGCGGGAGAAAGAGCGCTTGTAACCGAGGTCTCTTCCTTTCGCGGGCGGTTCTGTGACCAAGCTGCAAGGGGTGAGTGGATTGTGGCCCAGGGTAAACTGGAAAGAGTTACAACGCAGGGGCAGACCCACTATCGATTGTTGCTGGGCAGTAATCCTAGGGACTACATGGTTACCCTTCACGAGAGAAGTGGTGAGTTGGAGCAGGGGATTCCATGAGAGGCTTCTTGGACAGGGATTTCCTGAAGACGGTGGAAGGCTTCCTCTTCTGTGTGGTTGGAGGCACTCATCCCAAGAACCGCGTAATATCTTATCTGAAGTACGTTCCATCCCGCGAGGGACGCTGGGGACGACGAGGAGAGAGCTACTCACGAACGATGCCGAACTACACTATTCCCAGCCTTGCGGCCAACATACGGATGCTGTCCGAGCAGTATCCCCAGTACATCTTTCACTCTCGAACGCTGAACGTTACAATGTCGGCAGTTCCCAAACGGTTCGTAGCAGAGCACTAC
>DAOVBJ010000138.1 GCA_030670615.1 Candidatus Bathyarchaeota archaeon
AAATGGTCCTTATTCCCGACATCAAAGACGCCAAGACGTAGCGTGCAAAGTCCACCGCCCCGTCGACGATGGGTTTTCAGGGATTTTTTCATCCTCCCTTGACCGCGTCCAAGCCTCATTTTAACTAGCACCTCCTCATGCACTGAGTTTAACCGTTAGGATGCCTCTACTTCGTACACGATCTCTCCATCAAAGACAGTCATCTCAACGCGCACGTCAAGGATGGCCTCTTCGGAAACCTCGAAGACGTTGCACGATAAGACAACTAAGTCCGCCAGCTTCCCAGGCTCTATTGAGCCCTTGATCCTCTCCTCGCCAGACGCGTGAGCCGCGTCGAGGGTGTAGGCTCTCACCGCTTCGTCGACGGAGATACGCTCCTCAGGATGCCATCCTCCCGAAGGATGACCATTGACCCTCTTTCTCGTGACTGCCGTGTAGATGCCTAGAAGAGGATTCATCGGCATCACGGGACCGTCCGACCCAAAGGCCAGCGTCACCCCGTTATCCAGCAGCGACCGCAGGGGATATGCCTCTCGGCTGCGTCTTCCGAGGTGCCTCTCAGCGATGTCCATGTCGAGGGCTATGTGGCTTGGCTGGACGGAGGCTATGATACCGAGCTGTTGAAACCGCTTAAGGTCTCTCGGATTAACGTGTTGGACGTGCTCGATTCGCCATCGAATGGTCCATCCCACCTCTGTTTCAGCTACGTCCTCGATTACGTCGAGGGTCATCCTGTTGGCTCTGTCGCCAATGGCGTGGACGGCTACGCCCAAGCCATGGGTCGAAGCCGTCGCTACCACCTTCCTCATCTCCTCCCTAGGCGTGACGAGGATTCCCCGGTTCTCGGGGTCTCCCTCGTAGGGCTCCAGCATCGCAGCGGTCTGGGAACCCAGCGACCCGTCAGCGAACATCTTCATCATCCCCACCCGTACATGCTCATTACCAAAGCCCGTCGTCAAGCCTAATTCTGTGACCGCGCCCAAGCTCTCCACGGGAATCAGCATGCATACTCGTAAGCGGAGTTCTCCCCGCGACAGGAGTCTCTGGAAGGCTTGGAACGATCGTCTTCCCTCAGGGACGTGGATGGACGTGACTCCCAAGGTGTGTGCAATCATGATCGCGGGCTTCAACGCCTCCGCCACTTCCTCCACTGTCGATTCTGGGAGAACCGATTTAACGATGTGGATTGCGTTCTCCTTCAGAATTCCAGTTGATTCACCCGTTTCTGGATCTCGCTCGATCTCTCCTCCTCGAGGATTCATGGTCTCTCGGGTGATGGACGCCTTGGATAAGGCAAGGGAATTCACCCAGAGGGTGTGACAATCCTTACTCTCTAGTGCGACCGGATTGCTTGCTGAAATCCCATCCAGGTCCTCCTTGCTTGGCGTTCTCTCCAAGGCCCAGAGGTTCTTATCCCATCCACCTCCCACAATCCACTCCCCGGGCTTCGCCGTTTCAACCCGTGTCGCGACCCTTCCCAGAGCCTCCCCGAGGGAGGCGGCGCCGTCTAAGGTTACCTCCGAAGCGCGCAGCGCGTATGCGACGAAGTGGATGTGGCAGTCGGTCAATCCTGGAATCACCGTCTTCCCCTGGAGGTCAATGACCTTCGTGGAGTGGCCCACTGACCGCTGAACGTCATCGGTCTCTCCAACCGCGATGATTCTGGAACCGTATATGGCCACAGCCTTAGCCCTAGGGTTCTCATCGTTCATGGTGTATATGTTTCCATTGAGGAGAACAAGCGTGGGATCCATCAACATCACTACTCTGATGTATGTGAAGCAAGGTTTACTCTAAACATTCTTGGCTTCCTATATAACGTTGAAGGACGGAACCGACGTTTACTTTCTATGAGGATTCCTCAGGTTCCCGTATAAAGGGTTCTTAGAGGGGCTTCACAAAATCCTCGGGAAGCGTTCATCCCTTTCGTTCCCTCACGCTCGCTCTTCTCCATCGTAATCTTTGTGGTACGTCTCTTTCAGTGACGACGTCAACTTGATGCGTTTACCATATGCCTTATAACCCACGCGTATCCCTCTTCGAACGCGTACTGTCGTCGAAGCCACATTGAAAACGTTATAAGCACTAAACAACCAATAGAGAGCGTGGAAGCATAATGGTTCTTCATCAATTTACGCCCCGCTTGTACTACAACGCTCTGGGCTCCTATGAGCCTGTCCTACGAATCTGCCCAGGTGACACCGTGGTCACCACGACGGTGGACAACGCGGGCCGCGATTCATCTGACCAACCAGTGGCAGCGAGGCCGAATCCCTTAACCGGTCCCTTTTATGTGGACGGCGTAGAGCCGGGAGACACTCTGGTTGTCCACTTCGATAGCATATGGCCTAACCGACATGTCGGTCGGAGTTCAACGGTTCTCGCCTACAACGTCGTCGACCCAGATTACGTGAAGACAATGCCGCCACGTCGAAAGGTTGAAGCGGAGTGGAAATTAGATTTAAAGCAGGGCATCGCTACGTTAGTCACACCCCAGACACGGCTTGGACAGCTGGTTCTACCGATGAAACCCATGTTGGGCTGCTTTGGAGTGGCCCCAGCGAATGAACAAGCCATATCCTCGGTCACGTCCGCGGCACACGGAGGCAACATGGACTATAAGGGCTTCGTCACAGGAGTAACTGTTTACCTTCCCGTCTTCGCTCCCGGCGGCCTCTTCTTCCTTGGGGACGGCCACGCCGTACAGGGAGCGGGAGAGATCGTGGGAACCGGCGTCGAGGTCTCCTTCGATGTCCAATTCACTGTCAACGTTCTCAAAGATGAACAAATCACGTGGCCACGGGCGGAAGACGAGGCGTCCATCTTCACCGTCGGCAATGCACGCCCTCTGGATCAGGCCCTGCAGCACGCCACCACTGAGATGCTACGCTGGCTTCAGGACGGCTTCGGCTTGGACGACCGCGCCGCCCACATCCTCCTCGGGCAATGCGTCGAATACGACGTAGGCAACGTTTTCGACCCTGCTTACACGATGGTGTGTAAGCTCAAAAAGACCCTGATACCCCATTAAGACTTGTAGTTCAAGTTCTTCGCGGTCTCCTCTTGAATCCTCCAGCATCTGTCCCGAGGCCTCCTCCATGACCTTACTACGTTAGAGACGACTGGGTTTCACTTACACGAATGGAGTTCATACTGGGGATGACTTTCACTCACTACTCCGCTTTTCGTTTAGGTTCGTGCCGCAAAAGTCTTTAATCTGGAATAACCCACAATATAGAGGAGATTATGATGCCTACCATAGGTGATTTAGAACGAGAATACGTCGAGAAACATCCGACATCGAAGAAGCTCTTTGAGCGTGCTCAAAACTGTTTCGCAAGCGGTGTCACCCACGACGCCCGGTTTGCCAAGCCCTTTCCCATATACGCCGAGAAAGCGTTAGGCGGCAAGAAGTGGGACGTTGACGGCAACGAATACGTGGATTACGTCATGGGACATGGCACGCTGATCCTGGGCTATGGGGATGAGCGGGTGGTAACAGCGTTTCACGAACAGATTCCGAAGGCCATTCACATGGGGACAAGCACAGAGCTCGAGATCGAGTGGGCGGAGCTCATCAAAAAGCTTGTTCCAGTTGCACGAACTGGCTTCGTGCGGGCCGCGGCGTGTGGAAGTGAAGCCGTCTCGCTGGCGATCCGGCTTTCCCGAATTTACACGCGACGGAGTAAGATCGTCGTCCAAGCGGGGTCCTACCATGGGACGGGCGCTGCAACCTTACTTGCTTACCACGGACCCCCCTTTGGCATATATAACACCCGAGGAATCCCGTCTGG
>DAOVBJ010000008.1 GCA_030670615.1 Candidatus Bathyarchaeota archaeon
GGTTCCCTAGTGCTTGTGGATGGAACCATCGCCTTGACGGTTTTCTATCCTACCCTGAAGGATCGGAGGGAGTATCGAAGTCACTTCCGAGCCTTTTACGAGGAGCTTTACGCGCCTTTGATGAATCGATGCGTGGAGCAAAACATCATGATCCTGGGTTTCCTGAAGAGGACGGGAAGCACCTACCTCGCTGAGTACCTGAGTGTCAGGGGCTCCTACGACATCTACCTCGTTAACGCCCTCCTCCGGGAAGAAGGCAAATACATAGGCCCCATCCCCGTCATTGACACCAGCGCCAAGCGGGCTAAGGTTCACCACCAATACGTCACGTTCTATCTCAACCTGAAAAACTGGGTCTACCGCTTTGAGCTCCTGAAAGAACAGCAACAAAGCTATCGTGAAGGCATTGAAAACCTCTTGTACCTGGCCACGGAGGCCCACTACGGCATGAACCCCATCTTCAGTAAGGCGGACGAGTACGCGAGGGTGACCAAGCGGGAGACAAACCTCAAATTCGACTACGTTATCCATGAATTGGATGCGGAGGACAGGACCCGGCTGCGCCTAGAAGCGCGGAAGAGAACGCATTTCGGCTACACCACAAAGCGGCTGCCGGGACGGTTGACCGCAAGATGAGGAGAAAGCGAGAATGAGTGAAAGTCAAGTTTTGGGAACGGTACTTGGACAGGGAAGGAGGGCCGAAGAGGTCCTCATCGTATCCACGATTGAGAAGACGGGAACCCTGAGGCGTGGAGCCATACTCGCCCACGACACTTTGAGCGAGACAATGCTGCTGCAGGTGGCCAACAAGATGACGTGGTCCGACGTGAATGAACAGGATCTCTACCTCATGAGCGAGAACGAGCAGCTGGCATACCAGATCATTCAGCGATCCCCTCGGAGCTACGTCCTCAGCTGCACCATCGCGGGAGCCATCCGAGACGAGGGTGATGGACCTCAAATCTTCAGCGGAACCATTAGCTTCGTCGCCGACAAGTCGTCTGAGGTTCGAGCCCTGAAGCCAGACGAGGTGAAGATGATCTATGACCGAGGTACCCTCTTCGTCGGAAGAACTGTGGACGACCACCCCGTTACACTTCCCGTGAACGGATTGGTTCAGCGGCACCTCAGCATCATCGGTATGACCGGCAGTGGGAAATCTTACTTGCTTGGACTCCTCTGTGAAGAGTTAGCACGACGCAAGGCCGCCATCCTCATCATCGACCCACACAACGAGTACATCCCCCTAGCCCAGACCCTGCCCAAAGAGACGAGGCGGATGCTGTACAGCGTCGGCACAGCGTCAGGGTTAAACACCTACACCCTCGACGTCAAGGAGATTTCGACCTATGACTTCCAGCACTTCACGGGGATGGGCCCGGGCTCCACGAGCATCGTCGAGACCGTTATCCAAGGTCTCCGCGAAAGCACGCCCCAATACACGATCCAGGACCTCCTCAACGAACTCGATGCGAGGGCGAAAAGCGGACAGCCCTCGGAGAAAGCTGCCGCCACGTGGGCCAGAAACTACATCCAGACATTAGCGAACACGGGTATGATCGGAATTCGGGAGCCCCCGATCCGAGAGATGGTGGGAGCGAATCAGGTGACCGTGGTAGCCATGTCCGGAGTGCGGGAGCGGATCCAACAATTCGTCGCCACCAGCATCCTGAAACGAGTCTTCGACGCGAGAAGGCAGCGGGTAATTCCGCCACTCCTTCTCATCGTGGAGGAGGCCCATCGATTTGCGCCCTCCGGGGAAGCGGCGTCCAGCAGCTCCATGATGCGCACCCTAGCTGCTGAGGGACGGAAGTTCGGTGTTTGTTTGGTGGTCGTGTCACAGCGACCGAACCGGCTTGACGCCACGGTCCTCAGCCAGTGCGTCACCAACATCGTGATGAAGATCAAGAATCCAGCGGACATCTCTAGCATACGGGAGAGCGCGGAGAACGTGACCGAGGACCTTCTGGGCGAGCTGCCCCGCTTCGAGCGGGGGGAGGCCTTGGTGATGGGAGAAGCGTTTCCCATATCTATCCGGTTCAAAACGAGGTCGGACAGGACGACCATGCACGGGGGCAAGAGCGTGGACTTTGAAGCTGTGTGGCAGGCAGAGAGCGAGAAACGGGACATAAAGCGGTTTGCGTTCCCCACCGAGCTGTAAGGGGGGATTATGTATGCGGATTGCGTTGGCTTCTGACTTCCATCTGGACTTACGCCAGTTCAACCGACAGCAACGGTGGCTGGACTTCGTGAACACTTTCGCCAAGGTCACGAAGCGAGTAGGGGAGCTGGCACCCGACGCCTACGTCATAGCGGGAGACCTCTTTGAGAAGTATCGACCGCATCCAGGAGTCATCCGCCGATTCTTACGGGAGATGTCGTGCCTCGACTGCCCGATCATCTTGATCCGGGGAAACCACGATTCCCCTCAGATATTCTTTGAGCGGTTCGGCGGCGACATCCTGCATCTGCTCCAAGATGTGGCTGAGATCGTTTACCTGAACCGAGAAACCCCCTCGTATGAGCTGGGTGACGTCTGCTTCATTGGCCTCGGCTACGTAGGCTTCAATACGGCGCAGGAGATTGCCAACCACGTTAAGGGGGTCAATACCAAGTTGAAGACCACGGTGGGCGTCTTTCACCAGCTCCTAGACTATCCCGGCGTGCCCGAGAGCTTGGTGGAGGTGTCGCGAAGCGTCCTCAAGGGGTTGAGACTCGACTATGTCCTGATGGGGCATTGGCATGTGCGGTACGAGGAGGCGGGGCTGTTTAATCCAGGGTCACCCGAGTACTGGTCCTTCGACCAGGGGGAACAAATTGTAGTGAATTTGGACACGGGAGACGAGAAGAGAACGCCCGCGAAGGAAAAAGGCTTCTACCTCATCGATACAGAGGTGGGCAAGGGTGAGTTCATCGAGGTCGCGCCGGCGAGGCCCATGTACTGCGTCACCTTTGAGACCAGCGCCTTCGACGAAGCCAGCCACCTCCCAACGATCAAGCGATACCTAGAGCGGTTCAACGTGGAAGGGGCGATGGTGAAGACCATCATTCAGGGGAGGCTTCGGTATGGCCGGATCAGCCTCGGGAGAACACTGAATCTCGAGAAGCCCCTTGTCCACAATGTGGTGACGAACCTCAAATCCGCGAAGGTTGCCATAGAAACGGTGGATACCATCGAAGCCCAAGCTGCGTACCTCGCGGACAGAGGCGTCAGCAAAGACGTGTCAAAGCGGGTCGCGGAGTGGCTCGAACACAGTCGAGACGACCTAGCAGCCATGCAGAGCCGGGACTTACTGCGTGCCCTCAGAGCCGTCCTCCGCCACGGAGAAGCAAAGGAATCCTGAATTAGCCACACCAAATCACGATACTTGATAGCCCTACATTTACGTCTGTACACCGATGTCTCCCCCTAACGAAACGATCCAGCTCTTGCTGTGATGAGCCTTGGTAGACAAGGGAAGAGCAAGGGATAGACATCCCAAGATATATTTGTGAGGCAAGATTAGGTTCGTTGGAGGTTATATGATGGAATTACGTGCTGTAGGATTGTTGAGCCCAGGCGATATGGGTCATATAGTAGGACAGGTACTTATCGAGAAGGGAATGCCGGTTTTAACGTGCCTATAAGGGCGAAGCCAGAGAACGTGTCAGCTTGCTCGGACGGCGGGAATACAGGCAGTTCCAACATACGAGGATCTTGTGCGAAATACTGACATAATTCTCTCGATCTTGGTTCCCGCACAAGCAGAGAACGCGGCGCGGAAGGCGGCCACCGCACTCCGTACCACTGGTGAGACCACTGTCTACGTGGATTGCAACGCCGTCTCGCCTGCCACCGCTGAAACCCTTGGAGCCCTCATTACAGGCGTGGGAAGCCGCTATGTCTCCGCCTCAATCATCGGCCCACCACCCAAACGGAAGGGAACCACGCGGTTCTATGCCTCTGGAGCCGATGTTAAGGCCTTTGAAGCGTTAACGGATTACGGTCTCGACATTTGTTCCATCGGGTCAGAACTTGGGCAAGCGAAGGGCATTAAAATGGCGTATGGAGCCCTGACCAAGGGGATAGCGGCCATCGCGACGGAGCTCTTAGTCGCGGCGCAGCGAATGGGCCTCTACCAAGCGTTGATAGACGAGTTGACGGGTAGCCAAGCCATGTTGCTTCAAAGAATCGAATGGACCCTGCTTAGGATGCCAACGAAGTCTCGTCGCTGGGTCGGGGAGATGGAGGAGATTGCAGCGACCTTCGACGCCGTGGGATTAACCGCGAGGATCTATCAAGGAGCTGACGACATGTATCGCTTTTCGGGCAGACGCCCTTAGCGGATGAGACTCCTGAGACGCTGGATCGCGACCGCACGCTCGCCCAAGTCATCGAGATCCTGGCCCGGTGATCCTTCAGGTCCTCGGATCTCGGATGTTTGTAAGGTGGTCAGCGGGAATCGCTGATGATGAACAACTGTTTAATGTAAGAACCGAGTAGTAAGATGTACATTCGATTGACGTGGATAGAGGAGCAGGGGCGTCATTAGGCCAAGTGCGATGTGATGAAACACAAACGGATTGTGCAAGGTTTCAACCCATAAAGACCGATTCGAAAAGAGTGGTTTCCTTCGCGTCCACAATGTACTCGCTTCATCAGGGTCGTTGGCGTAATACGCGTCCAGAGTACTGGGTGCGATGGATTACCCCATGAATTGTGTATGGTCGAGTCTTCTTCTCGTCCCCTTGTCAGGTTATGGTTGAGGGAAGGAAATGGATTTGTTTGACTGTGAATTGCGTGATGGTCATTTCATGCCGATGTTAGGGTTAGGTACTTGGCAGCTTCGAGGCGCCAGATGCACGTACATCGTGAAACGCGCGATTGAACTGGGATACCGCCTCATTGATACCGCGGACGCCTACGGAAACCATGAAGAGATTCGGGAAGCCATAAAGGGCTTCGATCGTTCTAAACTATTTATTACGACGAAGGTCAAGCATGGCAATCTGCGGTATCATGATGTCGTTCGGGACTGTAATCGGAGTCTACGTGAACTCGGGACTGAGTACGTGGATCTCTACTTGATCCACTGGCCCAACGAAATGATTTCGATGCAGGAGACCTTGACGGCGTTCAATGAATTGGTTGATGACAGCAAAATCAGGAGCGTCGGCGTCAGCAACTTCACCGTTCGCCATTTAACGGACGCGTTACAGATCGAAGAACGCCCTATAACGAATAACCAAGTACGCTTTCATCTCTACGATTACGATCAAGCGCTTCTCGCGTTTTGTCAAAAGGAGCACATCGTCGTCACGGCCTATTCTCCCTTAGGTCGGGGACGAATTCTTCACAACCCAACCCTGCAGGAAATGGCGGGAAAATATCATCGAACTCCCGCCCAAATCTGTCTACGATGGTGCCTCCAAAAGGGCGCGGCCGTGATTCCGAAGACGAGTTCGGAAGACCGGTTAAAAGAGAACATGGACTTGTTCGACTGGGAGATCGAGTCCCAAGATATGCTAGCCCTCGAGGCCTCGAGGTAATGGCCTCTTGAATAAGGTTATCGTAAACAGCGGATCCCACTCTCTGCGAGTGATATGGTGGTTCTCAGCGTTCTTTGGATTACTTTGTGTGGATGAGGAACCGGGAGTCTCGGCCCGCGCTGACGTATAGTCCACCCAACTCCTCGATGATAGCGGCGACTGAGGCGAATTTATCGCGTCCTAGGAATCCTTTGGGCTTGACGACGATGCCTTCAGCCGTTTCACTCACTTCTAGATCTTCAAGGTGCTCCTCCAGCCTAGATCTAACCGATTCAATGGTGATCTTGGGGGCAACGCCTTCGGTGGGCTTAACCGTGATGACGACATCGTAGCCCTCCACAGAAATGATCGCTCCATCCGCTGTCGGAGTGACCTGCACTTTTCGATTCACGCTCTCACCTCCCTCAAACGCGGTTTAAATCAATCTAAAAAGCTTCAAAACTCACCGCTTCATTACGTACAGCGTAGCTTCTCATTGGTTAAGAAACTATCGATTCCTGATGGCTAAAGCGTGGAAACGAAGAGTTAAGCGGGGAAGGGATAGTACTTATGAGGAATAACGATATTAATTATTTTGAGGAAAGATTATGAGCGTTAGAATTCCGTCTCCAGAAGAGTTTTTTGGCTTCCAGATGGGAAGTGAGGGGAACATCGCGCGGTGGGATCGGATCGTCGAGTACTTCAAAGTACTGGCGACGCGGAGCGATACGATTCAAGTCGTCGACATGGGGCCATCGACGGAGGGTCACCCCTTTCTCCTCATCATCATCTCCTCGCCGGAGAACCTCGCAAACCTGAAGCAGCTGAAAAATGTGAATGCACAGATTTCAGATCCGCGCGGGGTGGCGGAGGAAGAGATGGCGTCGTTGGTAGCTGAGGGAAGAGTCGTCATCTGTCAATCGATGAGTCTTCACGCGTCAGAGATCGGGGGAACCCAGATGGCGCCTGAACTCGCTTACGACTTATTGACCCGTCGAGACGAGGAGACCCGTCGCATTCTAGAGAACGTCGTGTTCCTCATGATTCCCTGCTTCAATCCTGACGGCCAAATCATGGTCACCGACTGGTACACGAAGTGGCTTGGAACGGAGTATGAGGGAGGGCGCCTCCCGTGGCTGTATCATAAGTACGCGGGACACGACAACAATCGGGACGCCTTTATGACAAACCTAGTTGAATCCCAGTACATGGCAAAGATCATGTTCCGGGAGTGGCACCCGCAAGCATATGTGGATCACCATCACATGGGCAGCTATGGGGCGCGCCTCTACATTCCACCGTACTGTGAACCCATCCGCCCGCACGCCGATCCCTTGATCTGGCGAGAACTCTCTTGGTATGGCGCCCACATGGCCTACAAGCTCGAAGAAGCGGGAAAGACCGGTATACTCAATAATGCGCAGTTCGCGGGGTGGGGCCACTTCGGCTTTCACTGGATCGGAAATTTCCACAACATAGCCAGCATGTTGACGGAATCCGCGAATGCTAAGCTGGCCACTCCACTCTACATCCATTCCACGCAGCTCACGGGTCAGAATGGAAGCACCTTGAGGGGGTTTGCTCAGTACAAGCCGCAAACCAACTTCCCCCATCCGTGGAATGGGGGCTGGTGGCGTCTCCGCGACATCGTTGAACAGCAGAAAATTGCGGGGTGGTCGCTCCTAGACATGGCTGCGAGGAATAAGGAGACCGTTCTCCGAAACGCGTATCTCAAGGGAAAGCGGCAGACGGAGCGAGGTGCAGAGGAGACGCCAAAGGCCTACGCGATTCCGCCAAGCCAGCACGATCCACTGACCGCGACCAAACTTGTTGAACAACTCCTCATGCAAGGAATAGAGGTCAAACGAGCATTACAGCAGTTCACGGTCGATGGACTGCTTTATCCGCAGGGAACATACGTCATATTTTTGGCACAACCCAAAAGAGGGCTCATCAAGAATCTCCTCGGACGAACGCTCTACCCCGACGACGCGTGGTCTCGAGAGACCGACAACACCCCCCGCCTACCGTATGACACCGCGACGGACACGATAGCCGAGTTCATGGGAGTCCGAGTGATCCCCATAGAAAGCCGCTTCAAGGGAGAGTTTGAGGTCATCACTAAACCCGAGAAGCCGGCTGGAGCCGTCGTGGGGACTTCGACGACTGGGTACGTCTTCGACGGCAGACTCAACGACAGCTTCAAAGCGGCAAACATACTTCTCAGCAAAGGCGTCACGGTCAAAAGAATTGACGAAGCCCTACAGGTGAACGAACGTTGGTTCCCGCCTGGAAGCTTCATCGCCTCATCCGATGCAGAGAACGTCTTGATAGAGATAGCGCGAGAGCAGGGCATAGCGTTCTACGCGTTAGAGAAGGAGGTGGATATCAGGGTCCATGAGGTTAAACAGCCTCGGATTGCCATGTACCAACGTTTCTATGGGGGAAACATAGATGAGGGGTGGACGCGACTGCTTCTAGAACAATTCAGCTTCCCCTACACCACGGTCAAGGACGATGAGGTCAAGAAGGACGGCCTTTCCGAGCAATATGATGTATTTATCCTTCCCGACGACGCTGCACCCTTGATCACGGGTGAAAAGCTAGAGGAGTACTACGAGAAACGATTTAGTGGTAGGCGAGTCCTGCCGAAAGACCCTCCAGAGTATCGAAGCGGCATAGGAGCGGAAGGAGTTGAAAACCTCAACAAGTTCGTCGAGGAGGGAGGCACGTTGATAGCCTTCAACGAAGCCTGTCAATTGGCACTGGAACGCTTTGGGCTACGCGTCAAAAACGTGTTGAAGGACGTGAAGTCGAAAGAGTTCTTCTGTCCCGGTTCAACGTTGAAAGCAGAAATAGATACGTCTCACCGTCTGGCATTCGGTATGCCCGAGAAGGCCCTCGTCCTCTTCAAGACGGGTCCAGCATTCAACATCGTTCCATCAGAAGCAAATGAGGATTATGAGGTCATCGTCACGTATCCCGAGCGGAACCTCCTAGAGAGCGGCTGGCTCATCGGCGAAGAAAAGATAGCGAAGAAGGCTGCCATGATAGCTGCGAAAAAAGGCAGCGGCAAGATTCTTCTCATCGGCTTCCGAGTGCAACACCGAGTCCAGACCCATGGAACCTTCAAACTACTGTTTAACAGCTTACTCAACTGAAGTCGCTCACAACAACAAAAACATGGTGAAGCAATTCGTTTCAGCTAACTCGAATACTTCTCCATTAACACGATCATTAACGGGAACGCCACTAAGGCCCATTGAATAGCGTTAATCCACCAAAGATAGTCGGGATTAATGCTCCAAATTATTCCTCCTAGAAGGGGAGCGATGACCCCGATTGCACCCACGATGACGGCTCGCATACCCAAGTATTTTCCCCTCACCTCTTGAGGTACCACCTCGTGAGTGAAGGCGTCCCAGCCAAGATACATACATCCTTCTACAGAACCAAGAAGACTGTACAGGATTAAGAACTCAGGATGAGACGTTGGCGTTAGGAAGAGAATGCATCTCGCCAATAAACCAATCAGATGACCAATATACGCGATTTTTCGCCGCCCAAACCGCGAAATCACTCCGCCCATGGGAAGGGAGAGGAATACATCAACGAGCATCTCACCTGCCCCCATGTACCCTATAATGAAGGCGGTTACCATTTTGACATCTACTTGATAGATCCCTAGAAAAGGACGAACCATCAACCCAAAGAAGCTCTGGATAACGTCTTTAACGAAAAAAAGCTTCAATGCAGACGACCCTTGAAAAATCGAAAAAAAGCTTTTGAGAACCCCAGCTCCATCGTCGTCTCTATCAAAGATCACATCATCCAGTTTTTTCCAAAGAATCAGGAAGATCACTGCGTTGATTACAAACTGGAAAAGAAACAGATATCGAAAACTATCGACATTATTTAATCCACCGAAATAAGTAAGAATATACGCTGCAAAGATTGGTCCCCCTATGCCGCCTACGGCAGTTATTGTTCGGTGAACGGATAACCCTCTCACACGATCTTCATTACTGAGAGAATCGATGTCAAGGATTGTTTTCGCCGGCATATTCAACCGATCCGTAATCGTTCGCCAGAGGTTAACTACCGTAAACAGGGGCCAGCTACTCGCTAAAGCCATTGCCAGATAGTTAATAAATCCAAGACCTGAACTCGCGACGTACATTTTCTTTATATTTTTAACGCGATCCGTCAACCATCCCGTAGGAACAGAGAAGAGAATGCTTATCAACGACATAACGCTGTTGATTAACCCAATCTCAATGGATGAAGCACCCAAACGTTTCAAAAAGATGGATTCGTATCCGACTACTTGCACCCGAAGTTGTGCACGTCTACCTGAAGCTAAAATTAAGAAATCCCTAACAATTATCATCTTGAAGTTTTTTTTCTGCCTCTTCAAAAAAGCAAAAACGTCGTCAAACAAAGTCTAACCCTCTACGGAATAGCTAGCGTGCAACCGTCTTTTCTACTCAGACGCTTTTTCTGATAGTTAGCTACTGTTTTTAACGTTATATGTTTATAGTGTAGTAAGTCTTACAAGCAGTTATGAAGGCAAGTGGTTGAATAGAGTTCATCAGCATACCCTGTCATCAGGTCTATCTCTTGGAGGATAGGTTCTCAACAGACAGGCTCCTGTGAAGGATAACTGGTGTCTTGTGGAGGATGGATGTATCACGGTCATCAGAACAACATGGGTACTGGACGATTTCTTTTTAACTGTGTTGAGTCGTTTCCAATAGCCGTTGTTTGCCTTGGTTTCAAAGCGACTCAGCGCATTCATAGGCCATCGAGAACTCGTTCTACTCTTTCTAATCAACACGCTCATGTCGCTAGGCATGAATCTCACGAATTCTCTGTGGCCCCTCTACGTCCAGAGTTTAGGAGCCACGGTGCTTCAGGTCAGCTTCCTGATCTCGATAACCGGGTTAGCGGGCACCTTGTTACGGATTCCCAGCGGAGTCATCTCCGACCTCTATGGCAGACGAAAAATAATCGTCGTGAGCATAGCTCTCGCCATTTCTCCCCCGTTGCTCTACACCTTTACTAGTCACTGGGAACAGCTAATTCCGTGGGGGATTGTGTACGCCATCGCCTTTGCACTGTACATGCCGTCCAGAATGGCGATCGTTGCGGATTACACCTCGGTAGAGACGCGAATAAGAGTTTTCAGTATCATGAACCTCGCGTTTCCTTTAGGAAGCCTCATAAGCCCCACCCTCGGCGGAGTTCTGGAAAACGTGTATGGTTGGAACGCGATCTTCTACGTAGCGACCGCGCTCTATATCATGTGTCTGGTACCTGGCTTGTTGCTGCCCGAGCCACCAAGACAGGAGGTCAACGAGAGAGAGGAACACCCGGCCGCGGGCGTTAGACTCGACTTGGCGTTCTTTCGCTCCCTGTTTGCCTTTTTCCTCCTTAATTTTTTCACGGGCTTAGGAATGGGCACCGTGAGCGCCATAACCCCGATCTATCTAATAGAACGCTTTCAGGTGTCTACGGCGGAAGTGGGCTTATTCATCTCTGTAGGCTTTGGGTTGACGACGATTCTGACCCAGATCCCCGCGGGCGTTTTAGCTGAAAAGGTGGGGAGGAAACGATTTATCACGGCCTGTTTTGCAGTGATCCCTGTTCTCTTCGTTCTCTGGACGACCGTCAAGAGCTTCGTGCTGCTCTTACCCATTCAGATGGCGATCAACGGCCTGTGGTCCATGACGTGGCCATCCTCCTTAACCTTGCTGATGGAGCATGTCCCCATCACCAGACGAGGTGTGGCCTCGGGCATCACCCAAGCGGGCATTATGCTTGGGTTCACTGTGGGGCCGACTATAGGCGGTTACCTGTGGGAGACCCTTGGAACCCTCTTTCCATACTACGCCTCAGCCATCTTCTTTGCACTCTGCCTCCCGATAGTACCCTTCCTCAAAGAAATAAAAAAGACTATGTGAAGGCGTTAACCCCGATAAAGAGCCCATAAATCCATGGGGAAAGCCGTTGTCGGATTTCACGTTACTAGTAAGCGTCTTAGTTCGATGTTTTAGACTGTGCCCCGGTTGAAAAAGACTTACCGTTTCGTTATTCGTCCGTAGAGGCCGTTTTAGGTTGACAGGAAGCCTCCATCTACGGGTATTAAGGCTCCTTGTACGTAACTTGATAGATCACTGGCGAGGACCAAAGTCATGAGTGCTACTTCGTCTGGACGACCGAACCGGTTTAACGGCAATCTCGACCGAAACTTTATCCCCGATTTAATTAGGCCGAAATTGAGGTGAAGAATTTCTTTCGCGGTGTTCTTGACGCCCTGCGTTAGAATTCCTCCGGGCACTATGGCGTTTACTCTAAAGCCCCTTCGCCCATATTCTTTGGCTAACGTTCGTGTAAAAGCCATTACGCCCGCTTTGCTTATGGTGTAGTGTGCCAAATCTTCTTTAAAGGGCAGAAGGGCCTCAATTGAGCCAATGTTTATGATTACACCCCCGACCTTCAGTCTACGACGCACCATGTGTTGACACATCCAAAACACCGCATTTAAGTTGATTTGCATCACGTGATCAAGAAAGGCTTCATCGGTGTCCAAGAAGTTTTTCAGAGGGTAAATCCCCGCATTATTCACAAGTATATCCGGCTCTTTTCCCTCAAGAGCAACCCATAGAGCATCGAGTTCCTCCTTTTCACAGAGATCGACTGTATGACAGGCTATTTCCACCTCGAACGGTGAAAGCTCGTTCTTTACCCCCTGCAGGCGTTCGCCATCAATGTCGACAAGCTCAAGAGCTGCCCCCGCTTCTGCAAACCGGTACGCTACTGCTTTACCAATACCCGTCGCTGCACCAGTAATTAACGCGTGTTTCCCACGTAAAGAAATGAGTTTCGAGAGAGGTTGCAGACCATCGGTTTTCCACCGATTATTCACCTTTTGTCACCTTGAAAAACATGCAGAGTCACAGACAATTATGTTCTTTGGTGCAGAAGGTGGAAGAATATGTTAATACTCCCGTTTAGTTAGCTATACATTTCGTTTTACACTTTTTCTATAAGTTTTCTATTGTAATTGTAAAATGAGTCGGGCCTTTTCCATTGCCTAAACACTTTTAGAAGAAAAAAGGAAACGAAAGATATTTGCAAGTTATGAATCAAAAATAGGGCTTGAACCAAGGAGGAGAGTCGGGCCTTTACACTACCTAAAACTAGCTTCGAATGAGTTGGTTTACGATCGGCATTGCTCAAATCCACCGAAGGGATCATTGGGCGGGAACTGGAGAGGCATTTATCGACCCGTCTCATCACTGTGTACAACAGGTTGACGTATTGAACCCACTAATCCTCAAACGCTATCGTGCATTTCAGACGGATTTAACAAGAGATAATGCGTAGTATAACCGTGTAGTTTGCCTGTGCAATGAGTCGTTTATGGGCGCCTTTGATGAAACACTCCACGATTTATTCT
>DAOVBJ010000186.1 GCA_030670615.1 Candidatus Bathyarchaeota archaeon
GAGTGAGAAATAAGACAAAGTTCTTTCAGACCCTTCGCCAACTAGGAATACCCCATCCTCAAACAATGGTCGTCTATAATTTTGATGAGGCGAGAAAATGTGTAAAGGATTTGGGTTACCCCGTAATTTTGAAGCCGTTAACGGGTTTCGGCGGTTCTGAAGTGCAAAGGATTGAGTGTGAGAGAAAACTGAAAGAAGCGTTTAACGCAGTCTCCTCCGCAAGTAAGGGTTACTTGGTTCAAGAATATGTCTCGGGGGTTCCCGCGAGTGTATCCCTCATCTCCACCTCTGAAGATGTTGTTGCACTCTCGGTTAACGAACAGCTTCTTGGAGTAAGGCGATTAGGTATGCGGAGCCCCTTTGGTTACTGTGGAAACATTGTGCCCCTTTCTTCTTCGATGCAAGTGTTTAAATCGTGTAAAACTGTGGCAGAAAGAATTATCTCTCACTTTGGTTTAGTTGGGTCGAATGGCGTCGATTTTGTTGTTTCAAAGGAAGGAACTCCCTTCGTGATTGAGGTCAATCCTCGCTTTCAAGGCACGTTAGAGTGCGTTGAACGAGTTTATGGGGTAAATGTGGTTAAGGCCCACGTTGAGGCATGTGTCGACCGAAGGCTCTTAAGAAAGACTTTTGTTTCAAGATGCTTTTGCACACGTCTGATCCTTTATTCACCTCAACGCGCAGTGGTTCCGGATTTAAGGGCGTTTTGTGGGGTGCGGGATGTTCCACTGATCGGAGCCGTCGTTGAAGAGGGGGAACCCTTGTGCTCAATTACTTCTGTAGGGGTGACGCGTGAAGCTTCTTTGAGTAATGGACAAAGTTTAGCTGAGTCAATTTTTAACGCTTTTCTCTCTCATCATCCACAATAAAAACATTTTTTTTAGCTAAGTAAGATATCTTCGAGCTTTTCCACAAAGTGGTGTACGAAAAGGTTCTTATACGGGGTTTGAATGGATATTTTGAATCAAGTTCATGAGGGAAAACATATGGTAGGCGACGGCATTCCAGTCTGCTTTTGACGAAAAAGACGACGTGTACATTCAAGAGATTGAAGTTGAAGGACACCTCATCGACTCCATGATCCTAACTACGATTTTTGATATTGTCATGGATCAGAGAGGGGACTTCGAAGTCCTCGAGTTCAGAATAGGAAAGAGGAAAACCGATTATAGCTACGCTAAACTCCTTAGCAAAGGAAAAAGTCGTAGGCACCTCAACTCAATGCTCAGGGAACTCTTTCGTGCGGGAGCAGTTACTCCAACAAACGTTGAGGCGAAATTAGCTCCTGCTCCTCGGGATATGGTTCTGCCCGACGACTTCTACTCCACAACAAACCACCCAACATCTGTCTTTATTCAAGGCAAATGGATCGATGTACAAGGCTTGATGATGGATAAGCAGATCGTCGTTGAACCCGATAAATTACACGCCCAGTGTAAGCCCATAAGACTTGTGAAGAAGGGCGACTTGGTCGTTGTAGGCGTGATGGGGATTAGAATTAAGCCTCCTGAACGACCGAGGGAAGGTGTCGGAATCTTCGAGTTTATGACGAGTAGAGTCTCTTCGGAGAAGCCATCAGCGACCATAGTTAAAAGGGTTGCAGAAGACTTGTATTACGCGAAAAGGGACGGTAAAAGAATCGTGGTAGTTGCAGGTCCAGCCATCATTCATACTGGTGCCTCACATTCCTTAGCGAAGATGATTGATCTGGGATATGTAGATGCGTTGCTTTCAGGAAACGCCTTAGCAGTCCACGACGTTGAATATACCCTGTTTGGAACGTCCCTGGGAATGAACCTTGAGACAGGGTTTCTAACCAAGGGGAATAGAAATCACATAGCGGCTATAAATGAAGTGTTGAAGGCCGGATCTTTGAAGACTTTGGTTGAGAATGGCGTACTAAAGAAGGGAATATTTTACCAGTGCATCGTCAATGAGGTTCCATTCGCCCTTGCAGGCTCAATTCGAGACGATGGCCCCATCCCCGACGTCATCACAGACTCCGTTGAAGCACAGAAAGAATACATGAGATTGATACAAGATGCTGACTTCGTCATAATGTTAGCCACGATGTTGCACTCCATAGCTGTCGGCAACATGCTTCCGTCCAGTTTAAAGGTGGTGTGCGTCGACATCAACCTAGCTGTTGTAACGAAGCTAAGTGACAGGGGAACCGCTCAAGCCGTTGGAATAGTCTCAGATGTAGGCACCTTTCTTCCCTTACTGGTCGAAGAACTTAGACGCTTAGAATCCACAGCGAATAAGTAGAACAACTTAACTTACCCTAATCGAAGAAGCTAGCTAGCCGTTTTGAATTTACAGATTTCTAAAAGAAATGCCCAAAAAGCGTAAATGCTAGGACCCTAAAGCGTAAATTCTAGAAATTAATTGGGATACCTACACATTTATCGCTAGCCAGACAGCAACTGTTGTATGTACAGGTGGACGGGTCTCTCTCATTTTTCCTAATGTAAAAAACGGTAAATTGAAATATATTTTTCTGAGAATGCGAGTAAATTGCGGAGTATTTCACCAAAGGAGCCCATAAACGGCCCATTGCACCAGTAAATCACACGGTTATACTACGCATTATCCCTACTTAAATCCGTCTGAAATGCACGATAGTGTCCAAGGTTCAGCAAGCTCAATACGTCAACTTGGTGAATATTGTGAGTTGACGGGTCGAAAAGTGCATCATCAGCTCCCGCCCCCGCCCCCCTCAGCGACTTCGAGCCATGCCGATCGCAGCCTAACTCATTCGATAGCTAGCTCTAGCTATAAATCTTATAGAATAAGTGTAAAATGAAATGTATAGCTAGCTGAAGTGCGTAACCACTTCTTTTTTTTATTGCTGGTACGTGCAGGAATAAATTGGTAGCAGAAGGAAAGGTTGCTTAAAAAAAATTATGCGAAAGATTTTAGTATGCGAATTCTTTTTCCAATGGTATCAAATGCTCCGGTAGTATAGTCCGGTCA
>DAOVBJ010000099.1 GCA_030670615.1 Candidatus Bathyarchaeota archaeon
GACGTTCTAGCTAAGATACGTCGTTGCATGAATGGCTAGGTCTATTGAAGGCGATGATGACGCGGTGAGAAGTCCTCTCGGTGAGAACGAAGGAATCCTTTTCACCGCTTGCGTTTACCCTGTTCGTGAATTATTATCTACGATTTGATGAGCGGAGGGAAAGCGAGTGAGGTCTTTGTGGGGGAGGTAGGTCGCAGAGATGAGTTCATCGCTGAAGTTGGACGCTGCTCCAAGCTCTACATAGGTTAATTGCTGGGATAAGTCGGTGGCTTCACGCCGCATTTCCGTCGAGAGCAGGGCCATTCGAGCCCCTGAGAGCGCTGAGTTGCCAACGAAGACCACGTTCTCCGTTGAGACGTCAGGGATGATGCCGATAAGCTTGGCGTTCTCCGAATCGATGTAGTTGCCAAAGGCGCCGGCGAAGTAGATCTTCTCGATCGCTTCATGCGACACAGCGCGTCTCTTCATCAGGATGGCGCAGCCAGCGTATATAGCCGCTTTGGCCAGCTGCAGTTCTCGAATGTCACCCTGGGTGATCACAATGTCTTCGTCCTTATCGGTCTCTTCCCGCCAAGCGACAACAAACTCCAGCGAGGCATTCGCTTTCCTGATCCGCTCCGTGGAGGCTTTCTCGTTGATACGACCCGTTCGATCAACCAAGTTGTGCCGAAACATCTCTGCCAAGATGTCGATCATCGCGGATCCACAGATACCAACGGGCTTTCCGCCTCCAATGACCTTGAAGTGGACTGCGTGGTCGTTGGCGTCGATGGAGACCCGCTCGATGGCGCCTTGCACCGCCTTCATCCCGTCGCGAATGTGGGCGCCTTCGAACGCTGGACCTGACGCACAGGAGCAGCACAGAAGGCCCTCGCGATTTCCCAGGTTGACCTCGGTGTTGGTTCCGATGTCGATCAGTAGGGAAAGCTCCTCCGACTTGTGTACGCGTGTGGAGAGGATGCCCGCTATGTTATCTGCGCCGACGAAGCCAGCAACGAGGGGAAGCAGATGAATGTTGCCTCCCTCATTCATCTGGAGGGCTAGTTCCTTCGGTCTAAGGTTTAGAGAGCTTTTAACGGTGGGCACATACGGGGCCAAGGCTAAAGAGAGGGGTGGTATATGGAGGAGGAGGTGATGCATTGCAGAGTTCCCGACTAACGTCATCTCATAGAGATGTGTGGCGTGTACGCCGGCTTGCTCGCAGACGCGGGATGCCACGGCATTAATGCCGTCAAGGACTATCGATTGAAGTTGATCCAGCCCCGCCTCGCTAGCGGAGGCAAAGGTGATCCGAGAGATCACGTCTTCCCCATGAATGATCTGTGGATTCTCGAGGGAGCTGGTGGCGACCACTTGACCATCGTCCAAGGAGACGAGTTGCCCCACGATCTTGGACGTACCGATGTCTACAGCGAGCCCGTATGCACGTTGGGTCGTGTCTCCTGCCTCGACGTCGATGACCTCACGGCTGTTCCAGACGGTGGCCGTGACATCCCGGTGCGAAGCGTTCAACGCTCCCGGTAATTTCTTCAAGGCCTCGTAGCCAATCGTCAGCCCTCGCAGGTCATAAGTCTCCTCGAGAAAACGAAGCAGTCGTTCAGAGTATGTTTGTGTGTCGAGGAGGCTGGGTGGCGAAGGCTGCGCTCGGAGTTTTCGGATGGCAGGGCTAAGCTCGAGGGTGACATCCACGCCCGCAACTTGTATTCGCCTCTGACGCACTCGGCTTTCAACGGGTATCATGACCGTGAGGTCGCCCTCAAGGTATACTTGACAGGCTAGACGCATGTTAAGAGCCGCCTCCTCTCGAGTTAGAACCTGTTTCTCCTGATCCGTCACTTCATTAATCCGCTTCTTTTCCGTCACAAATACTTTGCATTTTCCGCAGGCGCCTCTGCCGCCGCACTCGGATCGCACACTCACCCCTGACGCAGCAAAGGCGTCCAGCAAGGTTACTCCAGCTATCGAACGTATTTTTCTTCCCTCAGGCTCAACCGTCACAAAAACGTCAGACACGTTAACCACCCGTTAGCTACGACGCTCTCGGAACCTCGAAGACAGGGAATAGCTAGCAAGGACTCGCCTCGCTATCTGATCCGTCTTCTCCAGCTCCATTCACTCAAGGATGCCTTTCATGAGGACTTAAAGACCTTGTTCTTTCACTTCAATTGTCACGTTTTAATCCTCATAGACTATTCTCCGTCTGTCTTGAAGACATCTCTTAAGCTTTGTGGTCAGGTGTTTGCCCATGCGAATGCGAAGATAAATCCGAGGACATCCTCGTCAAGCTAAGAACTGCGGAAGACAGCTAACTAGCTACACGCTTGTGAGGTAGACATTTAACGCTAACACGAAGATATATTGGACATTTGTTGTCACTACTAGTCTTTCGGTTAAACCCATCGAATACAGCAAAGATAGGAGTATTTCGGAAATAGTATAACAGTTAATGCAAGGTATACAGCCACTTTCAACATGCTACGTGGATAGATCCCGTAGCTTCTCTGCTGTCACCATGGCTGCAACGGCGCAGACCTTGGGGCACCCTTCATCGTCGTGTCCCCCAGCGTCGAGGAACGCTTGGTAGTCCTTCTCGTCCCTGAGGTCAAAGTGCCTTCCATAGATCTTTTCCTGTATATCCCGGCAGATGGTAGAGTCAAGGGATTTCTCGAAGCCGAACTCCATCTGGAGCCTCTCTTTGAATTCCTCGATTATCTCGTTGGCGGGCTTCATAGCGTCCCTGTATATCTGTGTTTTGGTGATGTCCTTCCGCCCAGCGACCAGGCCCAGAGCCATCAACCCCCCCAGCAGGGCCCCGCATGTCTCGCCTCTCCGGGCTACACCGCCGCTGAGGACGGTTGCCGCCTTGAAACTCTCTATGTCACCGATCTCAAAGGCTTCCTGAAGGGTCAGGAGAACACTCTGGCTGCACCCACTATACTTGTCGTAGGCCAACGCTTTCTCCCCTATCTTCTTTATGTCCATCTTAACTCACCAATGAATTAAATTGAATACGCGGGAAACTATAACGTTACCGCAGTTAATAATGAGTCGGTAAAACACGATCAAGTCACCTTGAATACAAATAAACAATAAACAATCGTAATTCAAGAGACAAAGCCACCAACCTTATCAATTACTTCAGCTAGCTAGCTTTACTCCCAAACCCAAGTATTAGTATTATTGCGTGGACATGTTATGGATTTTTCCGAGTTGTTTTAAGATGCCATACATGTCCCAGACATCCCAAATTTTGACTATCCTATCTTTGTCAAAGTAATAGATAGCTACTCCTTTATGTTCAAGTTTCTTCCCACTAGGAGATACACCAGCTATCTCAGTAACTGGTGTTCCTTTCCAAGAATAGAGAATAACCACTTTATTGCATTCAGCTATAATGTCTAGCGTTTCATAATTCATGTCAGGGCTTCTGGATTGGATATTAGAGATGAAGACTTTGTATTCGTCTTTAGTATTAACAGCTGCAGATACAGGATCACTATAAATGAAGTCTCGATGTATTATTTCATCAAAGACTTGAAAGTTCTTCTTATTCCATACTTCTTCGATAAAAATTTGTATCTTTTCCTTATACTTATTCATATAATTCACTAATTAAACTATGATGAAATCAATTTAAATAATTTTTACGAGTTACTTTATTCAATATAGCTAGCTTTTCGGCTATATGCTTTAAACTTTTCACAATTTCCGCTTTTTTAATTATAGACTTGCAGTATTTTATTCCAGTGAATTTATTTAGTTACAACTCGTTTTTCTTCTCAAGTTCACTTGCAGATTTTTTACATGTGGACGCACATGCTAACTGAATAATTCTGAATTTTTTATATGAATTGGAATTAGTATAGTTGGATTGATCTCTTTCATAATATCTCTTATTTCATCACCCGATGTGTGGCCAGACGCATGAGCAAGAAATTTTTGGATATCAAAATGATTTAGCTAATTTTTCTTCCTTTCTTCATCAAGATCCATCTCGTCACAAAAAGGATCACATGATGATTTTATCCAGATAGCGTTTTTGGGGCTTTATAACTAGCTATTGGGTCATTATTTATTATTTGACTAATGTTCAGCCTCCGCCAAGAACATAAACAGACTAGCTAGCTATATAGAGCACCAAACCCCATTCAGCTAACTAATAATCGTTTTTTCCCGTGTAACTCTTACTTCTTCAAGTTCTAACATCACAGTGAATGTTGAGTCCACGCTTCTCGTTAAAGATGGTTTATGACGGACATTGTGCTTTTTTGTCTCAGCCTCAATTGAAGTTGTCCCGCGAATCGAGAGACGTTACAATTCTTCAATTCAACTTCATCCCCAACACGAACCTTATCTATCTGCTTATTCCACAAGCTGAGCCTTATTGACCCCGTTTCATCCGCAATCTTCACATTAGAGACATAGCATTCTGAACCCCATCGGGTAAAAACTAGTTTTATCGGGGGGACTTCAATGATTTTTACCGTTACATCAATTCCCTTCATACCAAACCGAAGGTTATCGATCTGTTGTTTCTTCTGGTACGAATCCCGTTCAAGGGGCTGAGGGAGGGGCATGTCTTGAATAAGCTTTTTTAATACCTCTGGGTTCCTTACGTTCTCCAGATTGACGGGGAACTGCCAGATGACCTTCTCTTCTTTAGTAATGAGAAACGTGGCCGAATCACGCGTTATTCCTCGACGAGAAACCGTTAATCCTCCACACTGAGCAATCATA
>DAOVBJ010000178.1 GCA_030670615.1 Candidatus Bathyarchaeota archaeon
GGCATATTTCCTGGCAGAAACAACGGAAAGCGAGGTACGGCTTTCCTTTGAACATAAAGGATATAGATGGCTTATTTTTGATGAAGCGATAAACCAACTGACTTTTGACAACGATAAGAAAGTTTTGAGGGCTGCAAAGGAAACGATTGAGAAGTCGATGCATATTCCGTTTCACTGATATATGCGGTAAATATCAGGGTTCACGTAGTACCCACTACCGCAAATATACCGTATGTCTCTTTAAGTGAGTGAATGCCACACCCAAGTCTTTTACGGGAAGAACTAAAACAAAAGGTCTACCGCCATAGATAGCGGTTGAGCTTATAGTTATTACTCGCCCTGCATGTTCCACACAAGGTCTGTCACAAGCCTTCTTGGGCTGATGACTTCTCACCAATCGTTCCACGCCCAAGCTACGGCACACCTCTTCACTCACATCTGTCCCAAACGCGACTCCAGCACCCCTCCTATTCACCTGTTCACCCTCTCCTTCGAAGGGGTCACTCCAAAGAATGTCGTTCTCAACGTATTGCGACGGAAACCTCAAGTCATTGATGTCCTTCACTCTTCGAGAGATCCCGCCGTGAACAAAAAGCATCTCATTCAACACTAAAGCAGATAAATATAATGTATCAAAGAAGGGCTTTAGCTCATCCCGAAAATAGGTTCCCCAGCCACCTCTTTTTTCATCCACTTCACGTATTAAGTCGCAAGGCATAAATGTTGGCCGTCCATCCTCCGTATACGCTTCATGATTCCCCTTCAACGCGATTACCCGGTTAGGATACTTCTCACATAGATCCATCACACCCTCTATGACCTCAACACCGCTCAACCCCCTATCCGCATAATCACCGAGAAAGACCAGACAATCTTTAACTGGACTAAATAAATTGCAGATACCCCGAAAACTCTCGTAGTCCCCATGGATGTCGCCCACCACAATCACTCTATCATCTTCAGACAGAACATCCAATGATAATTCACGAAGTCTACTTCGAGACATCCCTGTACCCAAGAACCAGATCGCTAACCCACTTATTAAAATTGACGCCACCGTCTTGGCATCCACCATCAACACAGAAAAGATTGGGCCGAACCCTTTTTCTGCGACGTCCCTTTCCTTCCACGCAATAACAGCGGGTTAAGGTTTCAAGCGTCTACCAGTCCAACTCAAGTCTTCAAGGTTTATCACTCACCAAGAAGCTCTTCAGCCTAGAACTTCAGAAAAGCCCACAAATAGAGTTCACTACTCCAGTTCGAATTCGCTGACCGCCTCACTGCATACATAATTAGTCCTCAGCAAGTCCCCTCTTCGGGGGAATGCAGTTCAACGAGAGGAGTAGACGGCGGAGCATCCCTTTGCCAAAGGCTTTCTGGTATATCAACCGCAGAAAGTAAGGGTGTGGATTTTCTGTTTTGGCATCAGTTACACCATTCACTCCCTGAATAGAAGGATCTGGATTCATGCACAAGATCATATATTAGGGAATTCGTTAAATCGCAATTCTAAAGGTAGCCTCGATGGGGCACTGAATGGCTGTGTGTCAGCTTACTAATGATTTCCTCCCCTCTCAAAGATGCATAGAAACCGCGCAGATGTGACGAGTTTCACCGTTGAAGATATAAAACCCGGTCTCTAGTAGATACTTGTGACTTGTTGATTGATATTAATTACCACGTCTCGAAGACCGACTCAGCGTATGAGGAGCCTCTGCCACGACTTGATACGTGTTCTGCCCGACGCCATCCGCATAAATAGGGGTAAACTCAGTTTCCCAGAGATCATTGGCAAAGTCTTCGACGCGGAAGCGGATAGACTCATTATCCTCGAACGTTGGAAGGGTGGACCAGGAAGAATACAATTCTATCAGATATCTTCTGAAGTCACTCGTCTTCCTCCCCTCCTCATCCTAGGCGGCGTTAAGATGCAAATCGACTTCGGAAGAAAGAGACTGCTTTCAAAGAACATTGTTGTGACCGTCACGGATGATCCACCGAAAAACATCCTGGATCTGGCCAAGTTTCTCTCTCAATTCTTGAAGGTGCCCCTCTCAGTAAAGAAGAGTTCTGAAGAAAAATTCACGACTGCACTCCATATCAGCCCCATTCCCGATGGGGAAGCAAGAATCCAGTTTAATGCTCCGCCTAGTGGTACTGAAGTGGGGCCGAGGTTGATTGTTAAAAAAGCGGTGTGGGAGATCTCTAGGTGACCATGGGCTTTGAAGGAAGCTGATCGCAGAATAATTATTACACTGAACATGCGTTCTCCAGCGTTAGCTGCCGTTGTATCGAAGGCATTTCAACCGGAGGTGTCTACTTCACTAGCTCCAGGGTCTAGCGTTCAAATTAGCGTCGCTGAAAATCTCTTAACTCTGTGCTTCTACGCCCAGAGCACTGCAATGATGAGGGCTTTGATTAACAGCTATCTCCGGTGGGTTATGATGATCGATAAGGCTAGCGCAGTATTCAATGAAGAGAAGTCTAAGTAGAGGTTATATCGTCATACATTAGGTCAGATCGGGGAGTGAAGGAAAGATAGCTTCATGTTCCAGTGGTGGAGTCGAGTAAGCTATGGAGTATCGTGAATTCGGTTGGACAGGCGTCAAAATCTCCAATATTGGCATGGGAACGTATTATGACCCACCGTACATCATTATGTCACGTCTTCTCAGCTATCAAAGAGGAAGGGATAAGAAGTTAGCTGCTTTAAAAGAGGGGTTAGAACTCGGGATAACCCTCATAGATACTGCAGAAATATATCAAACAGAGGATATTGTTGCGGAAGCGATTAAAGGTTACAAAAGGGATGACTTATTCATTATGACGAAGGTCTTTAGGAATCACCTGAGATATAAAAATGTTTTGAAGTCTGCTGAAAATAGTTTGAAAAGGCTAAAGTGTTCTTACATCGATCTCTATCAGATTCACTGGCCAAACCCGAGAGTTCCCATTAAAGAGACCATGGAGGCCATGGAGAAGCTGGTAGAAGACGGGAAAATCAGATTCTTGGGCGTGAGCAACTTCTCCCTAGAACAGATGAGGAAGGCTGAGGAAGCCCTGTCAAAGAGCAAACTCGCTTCCAACCAGGTCGAGTACAATTTAAAGGTCAGAAGGATAGAAGCGGATCTCCTCCC
>DAOVBJ010000179.1 GCA_030670615.1 Candidatus Bathyarchaeota archaeon
CGATCTGATTATCAATGTCCTCGACGCCTCGGTGCTAGAGAGAAATCTGTTCTTCACCTTACAACTCATGGAACTGGAAACCCCCATGAGCATCGCCTTGAATCAGATTGACATGGCGAAGAGCAAAGGGATTGAGATCGACGTTGAGAAATTGACGCAGATCTTAGGCATGCCCGTGGTCCCGACACTAGCGATCAAAGGGGTCGGCGTTTACGATCTCCTCGAAGAAGCCGTCAAAACCGCTGAGCAGAACCTCAAGCCTCCCGTACTCCCGTATGGCGACGAAGTAGAAAAACGAATCATACGGCTAACAGATGTCCTTCATACAATTCCCCTTCGTTATCCTCCCCGATACACCGCAATCCAGCTCCTCCAAGGGGACGACGAGATCGAAACACAAGTCCGAGAGACAAACCCCGATTTCATCGCCACAGCAACGATGCTCGCAAAGGAGCTTGAGGAGATCCACGGTCACCCCTGTTCAACCGTGATCACGTCAGAAAGGTATGACGTAGCGCGACGAATCACACAGGGCGTGCAAAGGGTAATCGCCCCAAAGAAGCCACTGTTCAGAGAGACCCTGCACAACATAACCACTCACCGACTTCTTGGTTATCCCCTAATGGTGGGGCTGTTGCTCTCCATATTCTTCGCCGTATTCACCTTCGGGGACTTCTTTTCGGGATTGATAAACGACTTCTTCGTGGATTGGCAGCCCCTCTTCGAAAGCGTGTTCGGCATAGGCATCGCAGGAAAACTCATTTGGGGCGGCGTTATTGAAGGCGTGCTGGCTGGCGTCACTATCGCTCTTCCCTACATCGCGCCGTTCTACATCATCCTCTACCTTTTAGAGGACTCGGGGTACCTCAGCAGAATCGCCTTTTTGATGGATAACCTAATGCACAAGATAGGGCTGCACGGAAAAGCCTTCATCCCGTTAATGCTCGGGTACGGCTGCAATGTCCCCGCGTGTCTAGGCTGCAGAATCATGGAAACGGAGCGAGAGCGATTTATCGCTGGCTTCGTCTCCACCCTCGTGCCCTGCGCAGCAAAAACGGTCATCATCCTGGGCCTAGTCGGCACCTTCCTGGGCATCCAGTGGGCCTTAGTCCTGTACCTCTTTAACCTCGGAATCATTTTCGCTCTCGGAAGAATCGCCTACAAGATCCTGCCTGGTGAACCTGTCGCCCTGATCATGGAGATGGGCGATTACCGCGTCCCCCACCTGAAGACGGTGATGAAGCAAACGTGGTTCCGGCTAAAGGAGTTCATCAAGCTTGCATTCCCCCTGATCATTGTTGGCAGCCTCGCTGTTAAACTACTTGAGGTGCTCAATCTTCTGGAGCCTTTTGGAATCCTTCTCAGCCCGGTCACGGTTTCTTGGCTGGGGTTGCCTGCGGTTACAGGAATAACGTTCGTCTTCGGAGTGTTGAGAAAGGAGTTGACGTTGATAATGCTAGCGACCCTTCTAGGAACAACGAATTTCGCTCAAGTCCTATCACCGCTGCAGATGATAGTGTTTACCCTGATTATAATGTTCTACATCCCGTGTATATCAACGATCGCCGCCTTGGTACGGGAGTTTGGTTGGAAAAAAGCCCTCTTCGTTACCGTGTTTGAGATCGCGTTCGCCATCGTCCTAGGCGGCGTCGCATTCAGACTGTTACCCGCTCTGGGCGTTCCTTAACCCTGTAACGAGGCGGTTGAGCGAATAGAACTATGCGACGGGCGTTCATCATCGTCTCTGAGGTCACTGAAATGGTGAACGGGTGCAATTCAGCCTCTATGTAGGTTAATATGGCTTCTATCGTAGAGCTTTTTTCGAGGATGCCGTTCACGTGGGCTTGTGTTCAATGGGTTGTGGTGTAAAGACGGGCGTTTTCTGAGTGAGAACGCCTACTTCTTGACAGAATACTAGTCCTAGAGGTCTTTGTTACGTTGTGACTTAGTTGCCAGGCAAAGATAGCATCCCGGTTCATCTGTAATACGTATTTCTGTGAATCCAGCCTGCTGTAGAATTCGATTCATTTCTGGTTTCGTAGGAAGAACGTCGAAGCGGACAGCAGAAGACACGCTGCGATGATGAGCCTTTATCTCGGCACTACTGAGGGCATGGGCGAGGACGAGCTTGCCTCCAGGTTTTAGTACGCGCTCCATTTGATGCAGTGCTTTCTCTTTATTCGTAAGATGAGGAAACAGGCCGAAACAGGTGATGACGTCGAAGGATGCTGCAGGCAAAACCAGTGCTTCCACATCTTGAAGCTCAATGGAGACATTGTGCAGATGAGCATATTTTAACCTACATTTCTGAACCATCTGTTCCGCGTAATCGATGACGGTGACCGATCCCGCGGATCCCACAACTTTGATCAGGAAAGGAACTAAAATTCCTGTTCCGCCACCGACGTCCAAAACCCTCTGACCGAGTTTCAACCCAAATTGATGTATAAGACTCTTGAGGAAAACACTTAGCTCAGGGGTATCGTATTCCTGATCCCACGTTTTCGCTAATTCATTAAAATATGCCTTGCGGCTCATTGTTGAAACCCACTGTTGAGGGAGCTTGTTTTCCCACTTGAGAAATGTGCAAGCGGATTACCTACGGTCGTTTCCTTTCAACGTAAAGCCACACCGCCTCCGCTGCTGCCGCGATGCCGGCGAGGGCGGTTGTGATCTGGAAGGTCGTCACCTGATTCTTAAGCTCCTCGCGTTCAACTCTCAGAGTTGCAGTCGACCTCCAAGTACTCGTTGCATTGAAGAGCTGTTCAGCATTATATTGAAACATCTTCGCCAAGTTTTCCGTTCCGGGTAACGCCCCGGGGAAGTTGGTCAAAATAACGTGTTCCGCTCCCACCTGCGTAGCGATGCCTTTTCCGAACTCGACATCGATTTGGAGGTTGTCCACAATCAGGGCGACTCCCTCGCTTTGTGCTGTGTTAACGAGGTTGGTTATGTCGCCAGCCGACAGGGTTTCGGGTGGGTTGAAAGTCGCGACAACTTGAAACCCTATAGCTTCCACGAACGTCATCAGCCACTTCATGCAGATGACCTTCACGGTTGACGTGTGTAACGTCTGGGCGCGACCAGTCATCCAGCTTACTATATCGTCGAAGT
>DAOVBJ010000154.1 GCA_030670615.1 Candidatus Bathyarchaeota archaeon
CTCCGAGGCCTAAAGGACCCACCCCCGTCAAATTTGTTAAAGCTAAGAGCTCGTTCTCTAGTTTAGCGACGTCAAGATCCTCATGACGTTCGCCTATCGGTCGTAAGAGGGCTTCCTTCGCCAAGTTCAAGGCGACGTCGGCTCCCCCTCCGATTCCTACCCCCAGAATTAGTGGTGGGCAAGGTCTACCACCCGCTGTTACAACAGCGTCGATAACGAATCTCTTGACGCCATCAAGTCCTACTCCAGGGTCTAACAGTCCAAGGGTACACATATTTTCGCTTCCGCCCCCCTTAGGGAACGCCGTGATATATAGTGTGTTGCCAGGAACAATCTTCCAATGGATAGGGGGGAGATAATGCCCAATATTGTCGCCACTGTTCTTCCCTGTGAAGGGGTTGACAGCGTTTGGGCGGAGGGGGACAACCTTGGTTGCACGTTTGGTCGCTCTCCTCAATATTGCGGGGAGAATACTGAGGCTGGGGAACTCTTCCCCAGCTGTGAGGTAGAAGGTGATGATTCCCGTGTCTTGGCACATGGGTGTGCCCGTGTTTTCAGCCAGTTCAAAGTTTTTTATCATCGTTCTCAACTGAGTCTTAGCAACCTCATTTCGCTCCTGCTTTAAAGCCCGTCTAATCGCCTTCTTAACGTCGAGGGGGAGTTCCGTAGCAGCGAGCCTGAGAAGGTCAACGACGGTGTTCTCGATAATATCCTCAAGCATTTAGATCGCCCAACATATTTGTGTGGGAATTCATCCATTTTCTCCATAGAATCCCATAGATGTCACCTAAAAAGGTTCACATCTCTTTTGCGACTCTTCCTACCATCCCTGTTGATTAGATTCATTAAGTTGGTCGATGCCTCTTGATTGATACATCCGTCATGGGAATGAAGTAAAAATTTATATACGATTTAATTAGTTGCTTGTTGAATCTCGATGAAGTTCAGAAGCAGATCAATAGTGAGTAGATCTCAGCAAGATTGGGATGCAAAAAACGCTTCAAAATCAAGGTTTACAAAGATCCTCAAGTCTCATAGAAGCAGACACAACCAGATACGAATGCTTCACAGCATGAAGCTCTGACGAAGGCCTTCACAGGAGCAGGAATTATTTCGAGGGAGAACGTTGAGTCCACAGAATACAGGCGTTGAGAGAAGGAGGAATGCCTCTCCTCTCGCCTCCCTAAGGGCGCGAAGTCGGTTAAGCTGGAAAATACGTGTGAGAGCTCGATAAAAGAATGATTCGACGATGATTACTGAACATAAAATGGCTGAAGAATGAAAAGGGGGTTGAGGTGTCTTGACGATTGTAATGAAGTTTGGGGGTACATCTGTTAGCGACGGCTCGAGGATTCGCGGAGCCGTCAAAATAATCAAAGACCATATTGATCTTGGCAGCAATGTTGTTGTAGTGGTTTCAGCTTTGAACGGTGTTACAGATACCATACTCGAGATCGCTGAGCAGGCGGCATCAGGCAACCAAGATACTGTCGATGAGGTTGTACGAACGTTGGCTAAGCGCCATCGAAACGTCGCTGAAGAGGCTCTATTCGATAGGGAACCCCTTGAGCGAACTATGAGAAAAATCGAGGAGTTAATAGCGGAGTTTAAACGGGTCTTAGGCAGTGTTTCCATTCTTAATGAGCTTTCAGCCCGCTCTCAAGATTACTTGCTCTCCTTTGGGGAGAAGTTATCCACCACAATAGTTCACGCTGGCCTCGTGGACGCGGGGATAAATGCGGTCATGTTTACCGGGGGAGAAGCAGGCATTGTCACCGACGACCATTTTGGTGAAGCGGCACCCTTGATGAAGGTTACAGCACACAGGGTTAGGGAGAAGCTTTCATCGATGGTAGAAGAGGGAGTTACCCCTGTTATAACGGGATACATCGCGGCTAACCAAGACGGCATCACCACGACGCTGGGAAGAGGCGGATCGGATTATACCGCGACGATTATTGGTCACGCCCTTGACGTGGATGCGGTCTGGATTTGGACTGATGTGGACGGGTTGATGACTGCTGACCCCCAGATTGAGCCCTCGGCGAGGACCATCAAGTCGATTTCTTATGCTGAGGGCATGGAGTTGGTGTACTTCGGGGTTAAAGCCATGCATCCCAAGGCTTTGGAGCCCGCATTAGAAAAAGAGATACCTGTCTTCATAAAGAATACCTTCAATCTGGGAGGGATAGGAACCTGTATTGGAAAAGATCAACCGGTTATCTCGAAGAACGTTGTTAAGGCGGTCGCGATTATCAGGGATACTGCATTGATAACCGTTGGCGGAGCAGGCATGATCGGTACACCTGGGGTTGCTGCTAAAGTGTTTGGAATTCTGGGGGAAAATCACATCAACATTCTCATGATTTCCCAGAGTTCTTCAGAAGCAAATATCTCCATCATCATTCCAAAGGGAGATCTGGACAAGGCCGTTAATCTGTTGGAACTGGTCTTTCTTGGAAAAGGCATGATCAGGGAGGTCTCCTTTGAGGAAGATGTTTGCGTTGTGGCAGTGGTTGGCGCGGGGATGAGGGGGGCAGTCGGTGTGGCCTCAAGGATTTTTAAAGCAGTTGCAAAAGAAGGCGTGAATGTGAGAGTGATCGCCCAAGGCTCTTCCGAATTGAATGTCTCCTTCGTCGTCAGCAGAGATGATAGTGTAAAGGCGGTTAGAGCCCTACATAAAGAGTTTAAGCTAGGAGTTCAAGAGTAAAACCAGATACCAATGGAGTCCTTGAGGCCTAAAATCTTTAGTTCCACAAGGATACAGCTTATAACTTGCTATAACTACTTTAAAATCCGTACATGTCGATGCTATCGAAAGCTGTCGTAAACAATCTATTAGTTAGCTAACGATGAAAATGGTGCACGTCATCTTGATAATTGGATTCATTTTTGGATTTCAAATTTCAGCTTTTTTTTGTAGCTAGCTATAGATAATCAGGCATTGTATTCAGCTAGCTAACTGTAAAAAGAGTCTAGGACAGCTTATTTTTCGATTTTGCTGGCTAGTAAACTCTTTGTATTCTTTTCGGAGTGAGATAATTCACTTTACGTCATTCATTTATCCATAAGAATGGAGAGAATTCTTCCATAGTAGAGTGCATGGTAATCTCCTGATGCGTAACATGTTCCTCGAACTTCTGAGGACAGTAGCTCTGGAACAACCATCGACTTACCTATGACTTTACACTCGTAATGGGCTACACAACTTTCGATAATCGGAGAAACGACGCTTTTGCCATTCAGTAGGGTCAGCCCTCGCTCCTGGATCTTATCGTGATTTCTACCCGAGACTTCACCACAGTAGGCTACTGTCTCATCCATGCCATCAGAAGGCACATTCACGGTAAACTCATTGGTTTCTTCAATGAGCTTAAACGTGTGTCTGCTGGGTCGAACCGCCACCATAAACACAGGTTCTCTCCACAGCCGTCCCACAAGCCCCCAACCGATCGTCATTACATTA
>DAOVBJ010000003.1 GCA_030670615.1 Candidatus Bathyarchaeota archaeon
CCAGAACCCCGTTAAAAGCCCCGCAAGACAATCAGCGAACAGAAGCCCTTCCCAAGTTGGCTAGCTAAGAGGAACTCAACACCAAGGGCTTCGCTTAAGAAAGAGTCAATTATTTGACTGAAGGGAGCGAATTGTGTTGTATTGAGCAAATTCATAAGTCGAAGAGAAGAATATCATCAAGATTTTTAATGCAGGATTTGGGAGTTGAACTCCACGTCGCCTGAAGAAGATTCCTCAAAGAGCGACTTGCTAGCCAACTATGGAGACCAAGTTCAGAAAATGGTTTCCAAAGCGTTAAATCGTTCAATTGCATAACACAGTGTTGGGGGGAGCAAGGGGCTTAGCCCCTTGTGTTCAATTCGAAGTATCTGGAAGGGGTGGAGGAGCGTGCATCCGAAGGACGCCAACGCACGACTGCCCAAACAACAAACTTGTGAGTGCGTCGTAATAAAATGATCAGTCAAACTGAAGTGCGAAAGATGTTGGATCACGCTAGAAACCAATACGTAAGAACGATCATGCCGAAAGACGCTGTTTTTTGGAGAAGGCGGATCCAAGTTCTCGAAGCAGAATTGCTGAAGCCCCCATTTCCATATAGGTTTTCGACTCAAGTTAACTAGAGCGTATTATAGCTAGCTAATTGCTTTTTTACTGTTTTTTTGCTTTAATATATATCTAAGCTTAGGATTGCCAAGAAGCCATCTTAGCGGCTAACAAGACGGCTTCCTTTAACGCGTTTGGATTTGCCACGCCTCTACCAGCGATGTCAAATGCAGTGCCGTGGGAGGGTGTGGTTATTACAACGGGTAAGCCTGCGTTAACGGTCACTCCTTCACTGAAGCCCATCAGCTTCATGGCTATTTGCCCTTGATCATGGTACATGGTCACGACGGCGTTTAACTTTTCTTTTGATATGCGTAGAAAGATGGTGTCGGCTGAGTAGGGGCCTACCACATTTATACCGAAGTTCTTAGCGTCTTGCATAGCTGGAACAATGGTTTCCTGCTCTTCTCGTCCGAACAAGCCTCCTTCACCGCCATGTGGATTCAAAGCAGAGACTCCGATCTTGGGATATTCTATGTGGGCTCTCTTCAAAGTAGAGTCGGCTAGTGTTATGGCGGCTAATACCTTTTTTCTGGTGATATTCCTGCTAACGTCAGCGATACTGATATGGGAAGTAACGCGAGAAGTCCACAATTCATCTAAAACATTCATCTCTCCAAAACCGTCTTTGACCTCCAGTAAATGGGCGAAAAAGCCGATTTCTCCTTTGAACAGATATCCTCCACGATACAGGGCTTCCTTATTTATGGGCGCATAAACCACGGCATCTATTCGTTTAGAAAGAGCTAACTGAATCATCAGTTTCAAGGAGTCGCCGACGATCTTACCTGAGACGGGGCTTATCTGACCCAGAGTTAATTCTTTCGGATCAAGATTTTTCAGATCTAAAAAGACAAAATTACCTTTTGAAGAGTCTACTTCATCGATGTCATCGTAAACTGGGTACTCCAATTCGATTTGAGCTATCCTCTGGCCCAACTGAAATACGCGGTGGTCTCCGATGCCAATGATAAAACAGTTTGATAACGCTTTTCTTTGAGCTACGACTTTCACCATGATCTCGGGGCCAATCCCAGTCGCATCACCTATGAAAAGACCAATTCTGGGTTTATTAATCGACATGTTTCATCCAACCAATTGTGACAAGTACAAACCATTAGAAAAACTTGGTATTAATTTATATTCTTTTCACTCTTTTGCCAACTAATTTACTAATACGATAAGTCTTTACATCAGTTTTTTCCGTTAGTCTTTTTCCGTCAGACTTTTGAAAATCAGCTGTGCCAGAGTCTAATTCATGAGATGAAAGACAATTCATGTCTCACATTAAAATAATATTGAGACAAACGAATACGCAATTGAACCGTAAGCCATATTAATGGGGTTCACAACTGATTTGTGCGTCATTGCTAATTGGTTACACAACTGATTTGTGCGTCATTGCTTACTAGTTATGTACGTAATTGGTTGTGTGGTGGGGTGTTTGGTTTGATGTTGCCGGCTTGGCTTAGGCTTCCCGAGGTGTTCGATAGGGACTTGAAGCTTTTACTCTTCTCCATGTCCATGAGGCGTATAGCAATGGGCTTTCTTCAGGTTGTAAGGGCCATTTACTTCGCTCTCCTCGGATTCAGCCCTGTAGAGATCGGCCTCCTCCTCTCTATTGGTACCTGTGTAAGCGCGCTTCATAGTATCAGCTTCGGCTTCCTCTCCGACCGGTTCGGTCGTAAACCTTTCATAATTGTTGGTGGCATCTTCGCCACCTTGAGGATGGTGATCTTTGCGGTCAGCTCAGACTTCTGGATGCTAGCTTTAGGTCAGGGCGTTGGAGCTTTGGGCGAGGGTGCAGGAGCGGGTCAGCCCGTCGTTTCGGGTTACATCTCAGATAAAACGAACGTAGAGAACCGCTCATCAATCTTCAGCACCCTTGCAGTCACAAATGCGTTAGCCGCCACGGCAGGTTCCTTGATGGCGGGGTTGCCTACGTACTTCCAGAACACTCTGGCGCTGGATGTAGTCGGAGCCCACTCACTGCTCTTCTGGATCGGCGCGGCTGGCGGATTGGGGTCTTTTCTGCTTATTCTGCCTTTGAAGGAAGTGAAGGCGATAAGGACTGTAGGAGCGGTGGAAACACGAAATCCGGTTAAGACACGTCCGTGGGGGGTCATTGCACGTTTCTCCCTTATTCGCGCGACGAGTGGTGTTGGATGGGGCTTCGTAGATTCCTTATTGTCTCTGTATGTCTACGTTCAGTTCGGTGTGGGCGGTGAAGTCCTTGGACCAGTATTTGCGGGAGCCCGGTTTATCTCAGTTTTTAGTTACATTCTCGTCCCCAGAATCGTGAACCGGTTTGGAGCGGTATCCACCATTGCGGCCTCACGTCTCATAGTGGCGGGTTTATCCGTGGTGTTCTCTCTGACGACGTGGTTTCCATTAGCCATAGCCCTAATAGTCGCAATGAGAGTGGTGTTAATGTTCTCCATGCCCATCAGGCAGTCCTTCGCCGCGAGTATAGTAGATCCACGAGAGACTGCCACTGCCATCGGGATAAGCAACTTCGCGCGAATGAGCGTCCGAACCATCGCACCGACCGTAGCCGGATACATGTTCGAGACTATCAGCCTCACGCTACCCTTTGTCACAGGGGCCTCGTTACTCGCAGCCAATGGCTTGCTCTTCAGGGCCTTCTTCGGGAAGGGAAAGAATCGTGCTCAGGTCGACGCTTAACAATTTGCGTGGCGACTTCGAGAAACGTGGAATGGCAAAGTTTTAATCCTCAGGAAGATGTTTACGGGTAAACTGACTAGCTAGTCATCTCAGCTTATTGGACTTGTAAGCCCTCAGTTTTGGAGTCTGAGAGGGGGCAGGTTTGATCCAGACGACTGTCGTGCCTCAATGAGTGCTAGAAGATGAGAAATGGATGCTGCGATTGAAAATCAATAAGCATAAACCTATTGTCAGGATGGAACTTGGTTCAAGCGGTCCAACTCCGCCTTCTTCTTTGCCAAAGTCTCCTCTAAATCGGTGATCTCACGCAGGA
Source organism: Candidatus Bathyarchaeota archaeon (assembly GCA_030670615.1). Taxonomy (GTDB): domain Archaea; phylum Thermoproteota; class Bathyarchaeia; order RBG-16-48-13; genus DAOVBJ01. The sequence goes on from DAOVBJ010000003.1 coordinate 3,602, forward strand.
GGCTGCTCCGTCTATTTCTGGCGTGCGTCTCTATTTGGACATCAATGTCCTTCAACTTCGTCGCTATCCTTTCAGCCATTTGGGCGTATTCATCTTTTGAGATGAGGTCTGCAGCGACGCCCTGTTTCAACTCGGAAAGAAGGGCCTCCACCTTACTCCGTTCGTCAACAAGTTCAGCGAAGTCGAGTGGACGCCGACTTGGCGTCAGGGAGTCCCTGGTTGAAGCCTCAAAGCGGGAGAAGGTTTCCTCCAAGATTTTTCTCATGGGCTTAGAAGACGAGGTTGGAATAACCAACTTTTCGTCGGATCGACCGAGAACGATCCTCCCTTTATTGGTCAGCCACCAGCGCTTTCGTTCGAAGTAAATGTAGCCGTCACTTTCGAGGGCATTCAACCTTCCCTCAATGACCTCGACGCTGATGTCGTATGAGAGGTTCCTCTTGATGTCCATGGTATTGACGGAAGGAAATAGGACTCCGCGCTCAATTTCCCTTTCAGTGACTGACCGTACTATTGACTGGGCTTTTTCGACGATTTCGAGGATCTGCCGATCTAGGCTGTCGATCATGTGAGGGCCCCCAAAACCTTTTTGCGGGTTGATTAATCAAGGTCATTCATCATCATAAATATCTTGCCTTCGAGGTCGCTCCCGTTTTACATCAAGAATTACCGTTCAATGAGGGAAATGAATTAGAAAAGGAGGATAGCACGTCTGGAGATAGACGGTCTTTAAAGTTAAAAAGAGTTGGGACGCGTTAAAAACGTGTCTCTTCAAGGATTTTTTCGGAGTTAACACTGACTACCGTCATTGTATACTTCCTCAGCCTGCAATATGACTTGGTTTATCGTGGCCGCTAAGAGATGTAGAACGGGTTCTTCTCCCACCTCGCGATAACGGTGGCATCCGAAAGAACCTCCATCGCCATTTTCTGGACTTCCATTTGCGCAATCTTCTTCGCTTCTTCCAGAATCCTCCGTGATAACTTTGAAAGGCCATCGCGTTCCTTTGTACTCTTTACCCTCTTAGTCCGCTTCCTATGCCTCGATATCTTCTTTGGAGATAACTCTCTTTTTCTCAGGGGGACATCAGCTTCTCCACGACTGATCGTGGATTTCCGTGATACTGTGTTGGATGAAAGAACATAAAAGACGATTTTAACAACGTTTTAGTACCCAGTGTATGCTTAGTGTCATACATACGTATGCAAGAACGCGTCATCCAATTTTTTACGCAGGAAAATGTCTATAAAAGGGATGGCCATCGAAAACTTATTAATCCAAGAGAACTGAAGAAGTAGGGATGACGATGATTCAAAGAGTGCCAACCGGGATCTTAGGATTTGACGTCCTAATCGAAGACGGGTTCCCCCAAGAAAGCCTTATCCTATTTGCGGGCAGCCCGGGAGCAGGAAAAACAACCATTGCAGCCCAATTCGTGTTCGAAGGCGCCCTCAAATTTGGGGAAAAAGGCCTCTACGTGTGTTTCGCCGAGACCAGGGAATCATTGTTGCGTAATTTGCGAAGGTTTGGCTGGGACTTCGAGAAACTTGAGCGGGAGGGAATGATTGGAATTTTAGATTTGTCAACGACGAAAGAGCCGGGCATCCAGAGCAATTTGAACCTGATTCTGGATACGATTAGTGAGTTAAATGCAAAGAGGCTGGTGATCGATTCCTTCACCGCTTTTTCCATGGCATTGAGTGAGCCCACGGACGTGCGGTTTCTCATCCACCTTCTCTACAGGTTTCTCCAGCGAGTGGGCTGCACGACCATAATGATTTCGGACACACCGTGGGGTTCGCAGACGATTGGTTCCGGGGTTGAAGAGTTCATCGCCGACGGAATCATTCTGATGCAGACACGGTTTGACGAAAATGGAAACTTGAGAAGAACGCTCCACATCCTTAAAATGCGGAGTACAAATCACTCCAAACGAACCCACGAATACGATATAACGGAAGATGGAATTAGAATATTGACCTAGCACCCCCCTTCCACGGTTACCCTTTTTTTTCCATAACTTGACAGTGCGGTGGGGACGCTATCAACGAAGTCATCGCATAATCGTCGGTAGAGTTTTATTGTCCTGTCGTTATCAGCGTAAAGCCTTTAGTGATAGGTCTGTTGCCCGTTTCATGATTCGTAAGCAAATAATAGGAGGAAATCGCTCAACTAGGGAGGAGAGTCATCGAGTAAGACGGCCAATCAGCTCCCATTAAATCTCTTTTATGAATATCCCTCTTAAGTTAGATGGTTGGTGAACTAAAGAATTATATGTTGAGCGGTAGATATTGATGGTGCGTGGTTTTTAATATGCCTAAAACCTCATTTGAAGCGAAGACGTCCTTAGTTGCCACGAGGGTTACGCCGTACATTAAAGTGATTATTGAGCAGCAGGCTTCGAGGGAAGGATTGACTTCCTCTGAGTGGGTTAGAAATCTTATAATAAAGGAGCTTAAGGCCGAAAAACTCTTACAGATGGTCTTTAAAACTCCAAAAATAAGGGAACGGGATTAGAGCCGCCCTCAAACCAGATGCCTTATGCTGTACCTTGAAATCGGGGGTTGCCCATCGGTCACAGCGGGGGCGGATACGTGTGTTACTGAATTATAGTCGGATGTACCGTTTTATCTCCCAATCGGTGACTTGAAGTCGATACGTGTCCCACTCTTTCTCCTTTGCTTCGACGTATTTCTTGAAGGCGAATTCGCCAATGGCGTCCCTGACTAGCTTACTAGAACGCATCTCCTCAATGGCTTCACCCAGCGAAGAGGGCAGCGTCTTAATGTAAAACTGGGCGAGTTTGCGGTCGTCAAACTCGTAGACGTCTTCTTCAACGGAGTCAGGAGGCTCAATCTTCTGTCGAATGCCCTCCAACCCCGCCTTCAACATGACGGTGAATGCGAGGTAGGGATTACACGAGGGATCGGGACACCTCAGTTCCACCCGAGTCGCATCTTCCTTTCCAGGAAAATACTCGGGCACGCGGATCAGCGCAGACCGGTTCCGTCTACCCCAACAGATGTAGACCGGTGCTTCGTACCCCGGCGTCAAACGTTTATAGGAGTTCACCGTGGGAGCGATGAAGCCAACGATCTCCCGAATGTACTTGAGCTGTCCCCCGATGAAGTGATATGCTGTTTCCGACAGGTTATACCGATCCTTCGGGTTGAAGAAGGCGTTGCCACCCGCCTTCATATCATACAGGCTCTGATGAACGTGCATGCCTGAGCCGTTTTGGCCGAAGAAGGGTTTAGGCATAAAGGTGGCGTGGAGCCCGTGGGCTAAGGCGACGGATTTAATCACGGTCTTAAAGGTAATCACCTTATCCGCTGTTGTCAAGGCCTCCTCAAACTTGAAGTCGATCTCGTGTTGTCCTGGCGCCACCTCATGATGACTCATTACGATGTCGAGCCCCATTTGCTGCAACGCAAACGTCGCTTCTCTTCGAATGTCCACAGCCATGTCGAGGGGCGAATAATCGAAGTAGCCCCCGAAGTCGTGAGGGACAGGGTTCGTAAGGGATTCCCCGTTCATCTTGAGCAGGAAAAACTCCAGTTCAGGGCCTACGTTAAACACGTACCCCTCTTTTTCAAGGTCGCGTAGGGTCCGTTTCAGGATTTGTCTGGGGCCGCTTTCGAAGGGTTTTCCGCCAGGTCGTTGAATGTCGCAGATCAGTCTCGCTTCCTTACGCTCATGGGGTCGCCAAGGAAGAATTTTAAAGGTCTCGGGGTCGGGCATGGCCACCATGTCGCTTTCAAAGATTCGGACGAAGCCTTCAATGGACGAGCCGTCGAAGGGATAGCCCTCGTCTAAGGCTTCTTCCAAGTGCTCCACCGGGAGGGTGACGCTCTTCATCTTCCCGAGAATGTCAACGAATTGAAGGACGATTAACCGCACATTGGACTTCTTCGCTTCAGCCAGAACCTCGACTTTGAGTTCATCTCTCACCATCAACGTTACACCACACGCCAACATCGTCCTTCCAAGTATATAAATCCATTTAATCAACTAAAAAATATCAAATAAAATGCTAAAATATGTAATAAATATCGTAATAAAAGAATAAACGTTCAAGAGCAGGAGAGGGGTCGTCTTAAACAATCGTCATAAAACCTTAGAGAACGCCAGATACTAGACGCGAAATCGTCGAGCAGGGGGAGCCGGTTGACCTGACCAAACGACCCAGCAAGCTAATATCTTCTACCCGTCACATCCAGTACAAAAGCGTTTTGTCGGCAACCAACGAATCAACGACTGGTACAGATATACACACCATCGCTTGCGAAGAGGGAGTCACACAAGTACATGATTCACGACGTTGACCCTAATCATATCAATACGGAGGTGAAGTGCCATCCAGAACAAGCAAAGATGCAGCACACCAAGGCTGAGCCCTACCGGAACAGGTCTCAGAGCACTCCCACAAAACAGGCCTAGACGGGATGCAAGAGCTTGAAGAGAAGGAGAAAAACACCTGAAGACGCGAAAAGAGACGAATTGACGAGGATAGAAGACCGTGAAAACACTGTTTACGCAATCAGTTCAGAAGCAGAAGAGAACATGAAACAAGAATATGGAGGAACTATTCATAACTTCTTTATGAATGGTTTTCTGAGTTACACACCAAGGGAAGAGATGTGATCGTTGAATGACGTGTCGCTGTACATAACGTTAGTCGTGGTAGGATGGTTAGTCATACCACAAGCAATCAGTATCGTGGATTCCATTATCAAAAAAGAAAAAATGAAAAGCAAGAATAAAAATTCAGGTTAGGTCTTTACAGATAGGGAAGATGTTCATGGAGCTATCGAACTTTGGAAAACTGGCCTTTATAACTCCCCTGTACCTTTCTTTTGTTTGGATTTTAATGATCAGTTACCAATTGTTCACCCAGACAGCGGTTGTTGCCGTGGTTGGAACAATCGATTTGTTCTGGCCAGCAATTAGTGCCTGGCTCCTGTCACAAATTGACATAATCGTTTTCGTTTTTGCTTTCACATGGGTTTTCGTCTTATCTTCCGTTATTCCTACTGTGATACTTGGAAAAAATAGAGGCGTGCTCATCCAGTTTCTGGTGGTTCTAACATTAACCTTCATTTCGTTCATAATTCAAGAGGGAGTACTCGCGACTTTCGAAGGAAAAACGGTAGCCCAAATACTCAATATAGCCGCTACCTTTACGAATCCCGTGTTTGCTCTCGGATATTTATCCGCACCCTACATACTCATGCTCGCCCTCGACCTTCATTCAAGGAAAACTCGTTCTAAAAAGCTAGCTAGCTATAAAATCTATAAAATATAAGAGTGAAAAACTTAGTTATCTTGCAACTAGTTCTCCAGCTCCGACTTTCCAAACAATACGATTTCATAAGAGGGGGGCGCCTCCGTCTAGAAGAAAATATATGGTACCCAAGTATAGCCCCATCACCCTTTAAACACGTGTATAACCCTTCTGTGTCAAGTTATTTTGAGGACACCCAGAAATTGATGTGTGCGTTCGACTCATCCAGAAACAACGGGATTCTTTCTTGTTCTAAGATGAAAAAGAGTGTTTACAAAGCATAAAATTAAAACAATCGTACTCCCTCGTACATATTCCGTTTTAAGATAAACTGTCTCGTAAATGTAAAATGATACTTGTGAACTGTAAATCTGATTCCAATTCCTTTGTCGTTACGACTGAGTTCAAGAGGCGTACGTACCCGTTCTTTTTTAACAGTTGTAAATTATACACGCCCGTCAGAGACAATCCCTTAAAAAAATTGAGCTATCGTTAAGACGGGAAGGAGATCGATACGCCTCTCTCGCGAGTCAGTTCATACAGAAACTTTATTATACAATTCGATATTCATGGGTTAAATTTATAGGAGGCACGGGAAGAAAGAATGCGAGAGAATAGCGACGTCGTGGGAGAGGAGACGGATAAATTCTTTTCTTACCACAACCTTTACAACCAACTCCCTTTGAAGGTGGAGCCCGTCATCGACGACTGCACTCTCAGGGATGGAATTCAGATGTCGGGAACCGCTGTGTCTCCACGCCACGCGGTTCACTTGGCCTATCTTCTCGACGCGATTGGGGTGGAACGATTAGAAGTTCACCACTTTTTAAAAAACGATCAAGAGTCCATTAAGCTCATTCAAGATATGAATCTTAATGCAAGGTTGGCCGCGTGGTGTAGGGCGGTTCGAAGCGACATCGATAACGCCTTGCGCCTGGATGTGGAAGAGATCGGTATCTCCCATCCCGTGTCCAAGATATATTTTGACATCAAATGGCCAGACAAGTCGCCTGAGGAGCTGCTCGAACGAGTTGTGGACTCCGTGGAGTACGCTAAAGACCACGGCTTGACCATTTTTATTCACGGAGAAGACAGCACCAGAGCGGACTGGGCATTTGAGCGAGAATACATCAACGCGACTGCAGAGGCAGGCGCGGAAGTATACCGTATCGCGGACACCGTAGGTGTCGGTGTCTCCAACCCAAAGGCGCGACTCCCGAACGGGTTACCCCAGAAGATCAGGAAGATCCGAGAGGAAACAAAGATCTGCAGTATAGAGATACATGCCCACAATGACCTCGGCAACACCGTGGAGAACACGATTGCGTCGATCAGAGCGGCGGACGGCCTCTTCGACAAGGTGTATGCAAGCACCACCATGCTCGGTATGGGGGAACGATCAGGAAACGCGGAGACCGAGAAGGTTATGACGAACCTGTACCTTCACTATGGGGTCAACAAGTTTGAGAATGGCTTATACTGGCTGAAGGAGGTCTCCGACTTCGTGAGCCTGGCGACGGGCATCGTCGCACCACCGAACAAGGCCATCATCGGCGAAAACGCCTTTGCCCACGAATCAGGAATCCACACCCACGGCGTGTTGCGAAATCCGTACACCTACGAAGCGTTTCCACCCAAGCTGGTGGGAAATATACGACGGTTATCCATAGGCAAACAGTCGGGGAAGGCCATCGTCAAACACAAGGCAGAACAACAAATAGGCCAAGTAATCGATGTAGATAACCCCAAGCTGGGAACGCTTGTGAGTCTAGTCAAAGGAATGTATACGTCAGGCGAGCGGAAGTCCTCGCTCAAAGACATGGAATTCAAAGACCTCGTCCTGCGAGCCGGCTTCTCAACGAAATCGACAAAGTAAGCTTCATGTAGTAGCGGGGTAATACATCTTCGTGGCGAAGGATATGCCTGACATTGTAGTCATCGACTATGGCATGGGCAACTTACGGAGTGTGCAGCGGGGCATCGACGCAGCTGGATCGCCGACGCGGATCATAACGGAAAAGGACGGTCTGAGAGGCGCAGACGCCATCATTCTCCCCGGCGTGGGAGCATTCAGAGACGCCATTGCCAACCTCGCACCCTTCAAGCAGGGGATCTGCGACGCTGCCGAGTCAGGTGTGCCCCTGCTAGGTATCTGCCTTGGCCTTCAACTATTGTTTACGCGGAGCACAGAGGGAGGATCATACCCTGGGCTGGATATCCTCTCGGGCACGATTCAACCATTCCCTAAAGGCCGTAAAATTCCCCAGATCGGGTGGAACACCCTGACGATCGTGGACGCAGGGAATCTGCTAATCAGAGGCGTCCCAGATGGATCCTACGTCTACTTCGTCCACTCCTACTACGCTCAGGTGGAGAGGGAAAAGGAGGTGGTGGCGATGACGCGGTATGGGATAGACTTCCCATCGATCGTCTCAAGACGAAACATCTTCGCCACCCAGTTTCACCCAGAAAAGTCGGGAAAAACGGGCTTGAGAATCCTTAAGAACTTCGTGGACATCGTAAAACGGTAGAGGAACGGTGATCGAAGGGTGTTGGCGACGAGGGTCATTCCCTGCTTAGACGTGAAGGATGGACGCGTGGTTAAAGGTGTGGGCTTTCAACGCCTGCGGGACGCAGGAGACCCCGTGGAGCTCGCCGCCTACTACGATGCTGAGGGTGCCGACGAACTCGTGTTTTTAGATGTCTCTGCTTCTCATGAGAGAAGGGACATCCTCCTCGACGTCGTCAAGCGGACTGCAGAAGTGTTATTCATTCCCTTCATGGTCGGCGGTGGGATCCGATCCATCCACGACATACGGGAGATCCTGTACCATGGAGCGGATAAGGTCGCCATTAATACAGCGGCGGTGGAAGAGCCCTTTCTCATCCGGGAGGCAGCTGAGATGTTTGGCAGCCAATGCATCGTCGCATCCATCGACGTCAAACGGGTCTACGTTGAAGACGAGCGGTTGGCTCCGGGCAAGGTCGTCCTCGACACACCCTCAGGAAAGTGTTGGTGGGACGTTTACATCTATGGCGGGAGGGAAGCGGTGGGCATCGACGCCGTCCAGTGGGCTGAGATGGCAGCGGCCTTAGGAGCCGGAGAAATCGTGGCCTCCTCCCTCGACTTTGACGGAGCGCAGCAGGGATACGACACCATCTATCTCCGAGAAGTCTCGAAGCGAGTGGCGGTCCCCCTCATAGCGAGCAGTGGCGCGGGAAACCCCCAACACATACTGGAAGCCATAACAGTTGGAAAGGCCGACGCTGTCCTCGCCGCCAGCATCTTCCACTACGGCACGTACACCATCCACCAAGTAAAGGAGTACCTAGCTACCCACGGCGTCCCAGTCAGACTGGAATGACAGGGTGGCCACCATTTATCCGCCTGAGTCGCGTAAAGACGCGATTAACGTTTCGTCGAGGTCAAAGGCGTCCATCATCTTCGTCGCCGCGGCGTCATCATTCGCGAACATGATTCGCAGATAAGGGAGGACGTCCCGAACGACGGAGTCAGCGCCCATGTGAAGCGTTGCCCCCAACTTGAGTCCAAGCTCCTTTCGGAGCCGTCTCGTCCGCCGCGTCCTCGACATCACCGAAATGCGCTGGGGAAACTTAAAAGAAACCCATCTACGCGGTGACTTCTTCCTAGCCATGGCAACACCGGCAGTCATCTGGTCGAAGGCGTACTTCAAGAGCTTCCACGCTTGAAAGGTCCGAACACGGCGAAAGTAAATGTCGGCTCGTGACAAGGCATTCAAAGCATCATTTAAATCCTCAATGTTTGATAATTGGTGAGGCGTATTCTCGTAGATCCACTCGAATAACATCTCGTAATCGACGTCCGCGACCTCCACCGCCCGCCTCGCCTCCCAGCAAGTCTCCGCTTTGAAGACACGACCTAAAACAGTGAAGATGGCCTCCTTGCGATCTCGGTTCCCGAGCCAGTGAACGTCTTCATACGCCAAGAACGATTTGCCCTGGGATAGGGCTTGGAGGTCCGTCATCGCAGATCGTAAATCGCCTTTAGCCCTATCCGCGATGAGGCGTAAGGCCTCCTCCTCAGCTAGAAGGTCTTCCTTAACGCAGATGCCACGCAGATGGGCGACGATGCTTCGCACGGGGACGCGCTGAAACTTTATCACGAGGCAGCTGTTTCTGAGGTTTGAAAAGCGGGGGTTCCAAACGTCATTCGCAATCAAGACCATGGGACACCCCGTCGTCTTAGTTAGACGAGCGATAGTGCTTAGACCCCCCCGATCTTGAGAGCCACTCATGCCCTCCAGCTCATCCAGAACGATCAATCGCTCCTTCGCGCCGATGAGGGGTCGTTGCCTGGAAGCAGCTCCAACGATTCGTTCAAGAGCACTTTTCGTCCGCCAGTTACTAGCGTCCAAGGAGATTAAATCGAAGTCATGGGCCTCAGCTAAAACCTCAACGCAAACCGTCTTCCCAACGCCTGGAGGCCCATGGAGAAAAGCCGCCTTCTTCCGCGGCTTACCCCTCGTCCACGAAGTCAGCCATTCATCCAATTGACGAAGAGCCTTACCATTATCCACGAACCCCTTAACACTCGTCGGCCTATACTTCTCAGTCCAAGGAAGAGCCATCAACCCACGTATCCTGACGGTTATAGTACCATACGCTATACAAAGGACGGTTTGTTAGCTGTGGCGACAAAGAGGTTTAAGGATTTCCGTTATATAGGTCTTTTCTAATGCAAATTGAAGGAGGCAGGTCACACAACATCGGAAAGGAACGTCCCAAATCGAGTTACAACCGCTCGTTCCACGGAGTCTGTTACAGCCCTTTCACGGTACCCCACTAAGTGGGTTCGACCTGAAACTGCTTGTAAGGGAATGAGACAATAATCAAACTCATTTACTACGGCTAACATTGCTGCTCCATTTGGAAACCCTTAGCTCAACAAATGACGGAGAAAAAACGCCTTCAAACAACATCAACATGATGGAAACCTATTGTTAATGCTATTGGACTAACAGAAAGAGAAATAGCAACAGGCGTCCCTGGAGATCCGGAGTAATTCTTGAATCGTTAGAAAGTTACGGTTTTCCGTAGAGCCTTCTTTGCTTTGGGAGGCTCATGCTCAGCGAAATCAGGGCGTATAATTCCCTGTTCGCCCAGCCATTTATTCAGTCTCGGAGTTACTTGGCCTACGCGTTCTTCGGGAGAGAGCCATTTGGCCTCAGCCTTTAAAAGTTAACTAGAATTCTTCGGATAGTTTCAGGATCAAGAACAAGAGTACACGATATCGCTGAACCCTATCGAAGAGCTCGAAGAAGGCGGAGCCCCCCTTACCCCCCGCCGTTCATCGAGATTATGTTTGTAACGTCCCATCCTCAATAAGTTTTACCCTCAAACCTAAGCACAAAACGGGCGTGATAAAGGAAATTAGCTAGCTACAGAAGCGTCGTGGGTCATGAAAACATAAAGATTAAGGTACTAAACTAAGTCTTGAAACACGTAATCCTCAAGGAACTCAGGACTGCATCACAAGTATCTGTAACGCCAGAGTAAAGTTTCCTCCGGACTACCAATGCATGTACTCGAGAATACTTTTTCCCTAGTTTTACATGTCTAGTATAGTTTAAGGAGGTTCGTAGGGAGCGATTTGATCCGCATTGGGTTCAAGGTCTAAAGGAAGGTAAGATGAAATGAGGAAAAAAAATATTATCGTGCACTGGCTAGTTTTTTTTAATCAGTAATTCAGTCTAACATAACTAATTGGAACTACTACAAAAAGACGGGGGATTAACGATCAGATTACCTTATCTCAGTTCTATCTTTCTGCCGCATCGCTCGCAATACTCTGCTTCAGAAGACAGTTTGTTTCCACAGTAAATACAGTATCTAGCTTCCCTCGTAGTTGACTTCGAAATTGCTCCAGTGTCCTCTTGAGTGAGTTCAAGTTTCTGTATACCCAGTCGCTTCATGGCAGCCAATAGATCCTTCTCACGTAGGTCTCGTACAGGTTTTTCTGATTTTGAGATGACCTCCCTATCTTCTGGAGTGACCTCAAGTTTCTGTATACCAAGTCGCTTCATAGCTACCACGAGTTCTTCCTCACTTAGGTCTC
>DAOVBJ010000198.1 GCA_030670615.1 Candidatus Bathyarchaeota archaeon
ATCTCCGGTGAAGGGGAGACTTCTCACATCATAGGTTCGAATCATGACGAACACACTTCACCTAATCTGCTATGGTGCCCTCTTACTGTAGAGGTAGGCGAAGTCAAAAATAAAAAGATGGTGACTTCAAGGAGGGTCTCCCCCAAAAGCCTTTAGCAGGACAGGGGGCGTCGCTTGACGCTCTCAGTCTTTGTCTTTGAGTGACGTCAGCTGTCAATCCCATGCGCCTTAAGGCTCCCCTCTCCTTTGAGTGGAGCCCCCATCTCAACACGTTTCGTTATGTGAGGCCGGCTCGTTTGAGTATGATTTTCCATTCCTTGTCGACGTATTTCTTGATGCGTTCGATGATTTCGGGTCGCTCCGGCCTGAATAGGTGTCTGAACCGTCCCTGCGCCTTCAGGTAATCGGTGATGGGTTTCTTTCGCTCTGGTCTTTTGACGTAGGGCATGCTGGGTGCACTTACCTTGTAGTCACCATTCTCGCATTCCCAGAGGGGGAAGAAACAGGTTTGGACGGCCAGTCTAGCCAACTCCACGCTCTCGTTCGATGGGGTTCTCCAGCCTCTCGGACAGGGGGCAATGGCGTGGATAAACGCGGGTCCATCGACTGCTAATCCCTTCCGAACCTTTGTGATCAAATCCGAGTAGTAGGCTGGTGAGACTGTGGCAACGTAGGGCGCGTTGTGCTCGACCATGATGCGGGCTATCGGCTTCTTCCACTCCTGCTTGCCCAGAATGGCTTTACCCACCTGTGACGTCGTGGTCCACGCGCCGTGGGGGGTGCCTCCGCTTCGCTGTATCCCCGTATTCATGTAGGCCTCATTATCGTAGAGCACGTGGAGGTAGTCATGTCCTCTTTCAAAGGCTCCGCTGAGCGCTTGAATTCCTATGTCGAAGGTTCCGCCATCGCCTGTGAAGGCTATGACATGGGGGCGTTCCTTCAGTTCTCCCCGTTTCTCGTACGCCTTCAACATGGCTTCTATTCCACTGGCTGTTGCCGCGGCGTTCTCGAAGGCCGTATGTATCCACGGCGTCTTCCAAGCGGTGTAGGGATAGATGCTTGTCGCAACTTCCAAGCATCCCGTCGAGTTGGTGATGATGGGCTTCCCCTCAACAGCCATCAACACCTGCCGTACGACGATCGGTGCTGCACATCCCGAGCACAGACTGTGTCCGGAAGAGAGCAGCTCCTCCTTTTTACTCAATTCTTTCAAGTTTACTGCCATTTTACCTTACCCCCACAAATTTTAGCGTTTGTTTAACTTGCCCCGTCTTTACGATGCGTTCCAAGTCGTCATAGACTTCCTTGATTAGGGTTGGATGCATGTCCCGTCCTCCTAAGCCATAGATGTAGTCCACTACAAACGGGCGTTCATCACAATCGTATAGGGTGGATCGAACCTCGTTAAACAGGGGTCCGCCGACTGCGCCGTAGGCGCCGCTTCGATCGAGCACGCCAATGGCCTTCACCCCTTTCACCGCATCGATTATTTCGCGGGCGGGGAAGGGTCTGAACGCCCTTACCTTTATGAGTCCCGCGTGCACATCCTTCTTTCGTAACGCGTCTACGACGGTTCTCGTCGTTCCGGCCGTTGATCCGAGGCAGATCAAGGCCATCTCAGCGTCTCCCATCCTATGGGAATGAATCAGTCCATCGCCGACCTTTCTACCAGTCACTCGCGCAAACTCGTCATTCACCTTCACGATGACGTCCTTCGCATGTTTCATGGCTTCTTCCTGTTGTCGCTTATGTTCGAAGTAATAGTCGTATAGGGCTAACGGCCCCATGGTTAACGGATTGTTCACGTCCAGCTTGTAAGGTACAACTTTACCCATGACGTTGATGTTCGGAATCCTCCGTCGACCGACAAACTCTTTTACCACTTCATCGGGAAGCACAGCAACGTCCTGAAGCGTGTGGCTGACGACAAATCCATCTAACAGAACCATGCACGGCAGCTGAACACTCGGGTGTTCACCAATTCTGAATGCTTGAATCATGTTGTCGTATACTTCCTGAGGATTCTCCGAAAAAAGCTGTATCCACGACGAATCCCGCTCACCCATGCTATCACTGTGATCCGCATGAATGTTGATTGGCCCGCTCAACGCTCGATTAACAACCGCCATCACTATCGGCAGTCGATGGCTTGCAGCTATGTAATTCATCTCATGCATTAAGGCCAGTCCCGCTGATGCGGTGGCCGTAAAGATTCGTCCGCCGACAGCTGCGCCCCCGATACATGCCGACATGGCGCTGTGTTCACTCTCCACCGTCACGAATTCGGTGTCCACCTCGCCGTTCGAGACGTATTCCGAAAATTTCTCCACGATTATGGTTTGGGGTGTTATGGGATAAGCCGCGACTAGGTCCACGTTACACTGTTTAAGTGCGTACGCCACGGCTTCGTCTCCATTTAGTCCTTCAATCTTCTGCTTTAAACTCATTTCTCTCTCACTCCTTAACCATCGCTATTGCGTCAAACGGACACTCCTTCTCACAGATTCCACAGCCTTTGCAATAGTCATATTTTATGGATACTTTCTCGCCGTCCCAGAGGACGGCGCCGTCTGGACAGTATATCCAGCAGAAGAGGCATTCTTTACACTTCTCGTTGTCAATAACCGGCTTCAACTCGCCCCGCCAAGCGCCCGTTTTCGATTCTTCAGAGAGCTTCCAACTCACCCCACCCATCGGGATGCCTTTCCATCCCGGCTTGGCACTTGAACTGCTCATCTCGTTCTCACCTCATCGTAGGCTCTTTTGATTAAACTAACGTTGACCTCCCCAACCTTTCCC
>DAOVBJ010000164.1 GCA_030670615.1 Candidatus Bathyarchaeota archaeon
AGATCAAAATCTACGAGTATGCGCGCGCTTTGAACCGTCTCAAGGATGTGGCTGAGGTTGATATGGTTGACTCGAGTACACTCCAGCAGAAGGATTTCCTCGTGACGATAACCGACAACTATGAGGGAGTTGTTTCGTATGTTCCCCACTTTGACCGGCGCGCGCGTGTGCACATTCTAATCTGGACTGGTTAGCTTAAACTCTTATAAGACTTCATTTCACTAGCCATGGAGCAGACACGGGATATTGACTGCAGATAATTTCTAAATACGCTGGTTTTCCGGATTCATTCTCTTTGAAGGCTCTCTTTAAAGCGGGGGCAATCTCATCAGGATTCTCAACTCTCTCGGCGTACTCTCCTAATGCTTCCACCGACTTTGCCATGTTCTGTATGGATGACGGTGTTACATCTGCGACGTAAGGGTTACGACCTGGTCCCCAAAAGCCTGGACCGTAGCCGGCAAAGCCTGAGTTATTGATGTGGATAGTTGTGATGCCAATCCTATTTCGGACTAATGCCTCGTAGTCTCCTAATTGGTAGCCAATAGCTGCGTCACCAGCTACATTCACTACCTGCCTTTGGGGGAAAGCAAGCTTCGCTCCAATAGCGGCTCCAAGACCGAAGCCAAGGGTTGAGACTCTTCCCCAGCCCATAAATCCGTGAGGGATGTGAGCTTCGTACACGGTTGCTAGTTGTTCTCTGGTGGATCCTGAATCGTGGGTTACAAAGGAATTGTTTAGATCGATAGTATTCATGAGTTCCCAGTAAACTCGATAGGGGTTGATAGGTTTGTCGTTGGATGTCATGAAAGGCAGAAACTTTTTCATGTGTTTCTTCTTTGCATCCCCAATCTCATCGAGTAACTCCCGTCTTTGTATAGATTCTGCCTGTTTTTTCACTGCTGCGATGAGTTGTTTAAGGACTAATTTGATGTCGCCTAGAATGGCATGATCCACTTGGTAATATCGATTTACAGCGGTGTCGTCGATGGTGCATTGAATAATTTTCTTCCTTGCATTCGCTGGTATGAGGTCACTACGTTTAGTTTCGGGTATTTGATGTGCGAATCCTCCATACCGTCTGCCAGGTGATAAGCTACACCCAAGTGCGAGTATTAGGTCAGAACTATGAAGGAATAGCTCTGCAGGTGCTCCCTTTACACCGATTGATAGGGGGTTATCTTCTGGGAAAGCGCTCTTACCCTTCAATGTTGTTAACACAGGAGCTTGAATTAATTCAGCAAATTGTAACAGTTCTTCACATGCATCAGCATAGAATATGCCTTGCCCAGCATAGATCATCGGCTTCTTCGCCGATAGAAGGCTGCGTACAGCAATCTCCACGTCTCTAGGGTCTCCTTGCTGTCTCCAGCCCATAGGTGGCTCATAGGGAAACATGAGCTCGTCGTACTCATCAAGGTCGCGGGGAATTTGCAGGAGAATGGGTCCTGGTTTCCCTGTTCGTAAACATGTATATGCCCTCGTCATAAATTCCGGTATGCGATGAGGTTTATTTATATAGCCAGTCCATTTAGTGACACTTTTAAAGGCCTCTGTGATATCGTAGCTTTTAACTCCTGTGATTGGAGTATGTATACCATCGGTTATACAGAGAAGAGGTGTGGAGTCCTCGTAGGCTTGGGCGATGGCACCATACGCATATTGAACGCCGGCAGCATTCAGCCCCCCCTGAACAGTGCAGACACCAAATTGTTTGCGATTGGAGACTCTAGAGAACCCGTCGGCGACAGCTACGCCGAAGCGTTCATTTCTCATCATGAGATTGTTGATACCTTCTTCCCCACATGGAGTGTTGATACCCGATGAAGGGAAGAGACTCACCCATTCCACGCCTTCTGCTTTGAGAATTCTAACTAGACCTATATGCGCTTGGACTTTCAAATAATTTCTCTCCTACTACTAAGTGTATACTTAAAGGTATATAATTTTTTAGACAGCCTAGCTAGCTATTGAAAATTGTGGACAACGTATCCTTTAGGCACATGCGTTAACCTTTAGCGACGGCTTTTGCTCTATGAAACAGGTAGATAGCTAGCTGAAATTCAAGCTGAATAGATACTTATAATATGAATTACCTTATGGATCCATAGAATGAATGCATTTAGCTAATGCACGAAAGGTGAGTATAATGGTGAACAACCGTAATGAAGCTAGTAAACGGTTCGATGGCGTTCGGAGACTGATACAGACCAGCGCGCGCTCGGAAAATAACCCAAAGCTTCAAAGATTATATCGAAGAACTCTTTCTAATTGGGGCTTTTTAATATTCGTTTCATGAACATACTAACGAAACGATCAGAGTCCACATCTATGCATACTTGAGCGTTTGGTGTGTCGCTTTCAGAGGCGAGGGTGAAGCCCCGCGCTTTACCCGTCGTCACTACATTCACCAACCTGGGCTGACTCTTGGTTAAAGTTGGGTCGAAGGAGACCGCGACAGCGAGGGGGTCATGCAAGATAACTCGGCTTCCTCCCCAGCCCGCTGTCATATAGGTTAGAAGGGTAGTGGTAGCCAATCCCCTTTTTCGTATGCTGTCTACTTGTTCTTCGGATAAAGCGCATTTCATCGTCACGTCTAAACCGACCATTGTTATCGGGATGCCTGACTCGAAGACTATTCTCGCTGCTTCAGGGTCACATCGTATATTGTGTTCAGCTCGCGAAACGGTGGGTCTAAACCAATTCGATACAGCCCCACCCATGATCACCAACTTCGCCCTCTCCACAAGTTTTGGTTCCTTGATGATGCAGGCAGCAATGTTTGTGAGGGCACCAACAGGTATGATAGTTACCTCATTTCTGGAATCCATGACAGTTGAGATGATGAGGTCTACAGCGTGCTTAGGATAAGGTTTGGGGAGTGGTTCGTCCTCAACCAAAACAACAGCTTGTCGGGGAACCTCATTTCCTAGGTAACGTTCTCGGCGGTAGGTTCTTTCGAAGAATGGTTTTCCCACGCCTGTGGCTACGGGAATGTCTTCTCTCCCAAAGGTTTTTAATAACTTGAGCGCCAGCTTGGTCCTAACTTCAACTTTTCCAAATACCGTGGTGACCGCCTTCACATTCAGTTCTGAGGAGTTAAGTGCAAACGCGAGAGCAAACGCGTCATCTATATCGTCGCCTATGTCTGTGTCAATAATGACGTCTTCCACCATCTTCACCTTTCGACTTATTTTAAGTTCAATTCGTATTTAAGTTAGCTAGCCGGGTTATCATTGAATGTATCAGAGTGTTAAAAACCAATGGTGTAATCTGTGTGATTGAATGGAATGAACAAAGCATTAAAGATAATGAAGTAAATTATGGATTTACAGTTAA
>DAOVBJ010000015.1 GCA_030670615.1 Candidatus Bathyarchaeota archaeon
ATTAATGTGAGTATAGTGTTTGATTGAGTTAGATGCAGGGAGGTTGAGGGTGTAAGGATGGGATACGTTCAAGTGTAACGCTGAGAATGTAATAATTGCTTTGAGCGAGAAGTATTTGGTTTTCACTGGAAGGCCCAATGCTGGTAAGAGCAGCATCATCAAGGAAGTCGTAGGCTTAGATGTAGCAACTGGTAAGCGACCTGGAACAACGCGTCGCATCTCAAAATATCCCTTAAATCACGGTTTAGTCCTCGTCGATATGCCTGGGTTTGGCAGGATGATTGGGGCTTCTAAGCGTCTAGAGAATAGAATAAATGTTCGGATAATTCGGTTCTTTGAGTATAATGCTCAAAACATAGTCTTAGCCGTCCATGTTCTAGACATATCTACATTCTTGGAGGTGACGTGGCGTTTAGAGAAGAAGGGTTTTATTTCAGTGGATGTGGAGATGGTGCAGTTTCTAGAAAAAACACTGAGCAAGTTTCCCTTAGTGGCGGCTAACAAGATCGATAAAGCAGATGAGAAGAAGATAGACGCCAACCTAAAAGAATACACTCATCGAATAAGCAATGGAAATCCCTCAGCGGTTGCGGGCTACGTGTTCCCAGTGAGCGCAAAGAAAAGAGAAGGATTGGGTGCTTTGAAGAGCGCGATTCACGAAAGGTTGGTGGCTGAGGGATACAGGACGCCATTCAAAATACAATGAATTTTCAACTCAGTAAACGTTCAAACGTCGATTAGCTAGCTTCACTGGAACAATAATGCACAATAGCGCGCGCGCTAGAATGCTTATTTTCTTAAAGCGCGCTAGTCCATAACTGTGCTTAACGTTGAAACCTTAGCGTTTTATTAGAAGACTTCCTCCTTGATTCCTCTTCGACGTGGTGTAATGAATCTCGTGTGATATGTCTTCTCATTCGACGGGTAAGGTAACTGTTTTGATGAGCATGTCCTTAAATCGGTGTCTAATCTTGTCTACAACCGCATTTCCCTCGAAGTCGTTGATCCGGCTCAGAAGGATCACATCGACATCGCCGTAGACCTCATCGATTCTCTCCACTTCCTTCCATCGCATCACTTCCTTGAGAAGCTCTGGGGTTGAGAATTGGGGTTTGAGGGTTAGCATTATGTATGCAAGATCTGAGCCGCGGATGATTCTGTTAATCCTTTCGATAGGGAGATCTATCCCGCTTTTAGCGTGAATTATATCCTTCACTTCCCAAGGTGACACCTCCCTCTTCCGTAAAGCAGATCTGGCGGCGATGGTATTGGTGATGTCAACGATTTTTTCCTGATGTAGCTTGTATCCCTCAAATAGCTTTGCAACCACTTGTTTACTCATTAACTGTCCTGCCTCAAAGCGTACTCCATTGATGGCATCGTACTTCAATTTCTTTCGGGGAATATATCCCGTTGGGTCTTTGACTACTTGTGATTGATGGGTTCCCGCTTTCTCGACGAAGCATTGAGGGGACAAGGGATGAGTTAATGGAATGGGAATCCCTGTTTCCTTAATGAAGATGTTGTACAGCCAGCGCATTTTCTCCCGTTTCTCTCCTGAGCTAATGCCGTATAAGTCTTCAAGGTTGGCGACGAATTCATAGTGATCCGTTATGCCGTTCCTAGTTCCTAATCCCATGATACTCACGTTTATTTCTTCGACTCCCGGAATCGTCGCTGCCTGTATGGCGTTTCCTAAGGCGTTGCCGTAGTCGTTATGGAAGTGACATGCAATGGGGATGTCAACCATGGCGCTGACGCTTTTCACAAAGGGAATGCATCGCGTAAGAGAGAGCATGCCGATGGTGTCGGGAATGCTGATGTGGGTGGCTCCTGCGTCTTGAATCGCGTTTAGGAGGTTGTGTAGGAACTCTTGGGTGTCTTCCTCAGATTTCTCTTCAGGTAACGCAAATCGTGAAGCATCCTCGACGCTGGCGCGCCTGTATGTAAAACCACAGCTCTTCATGAATTCCAGGGCGCTAACAAATCGCTCAATAATTACCTTCCGCTCCATACCGTGGAATTTTTCCCGTCTATGGAGTCCCGTAGGCGCCATGTAAATGGCACAGCCTGTAGCATCGTAGGAGTTTGCTAACTCAATGTCCTCCTTCAGAACCCTTGCATGGAGAACCGCTATCGACGCTGTGTAGTTTTGTTCGATCTCAGTTACTGCATCCTTCACGTCTTCTATTCTTCCACCTCGCGACGGGTACACGATTGGAAACTCTATCCTCGGCGTTCCAACTTCGGCTAACGCCCGTCCTAGAGCTATCCTCGACTCCCGAGTGAAGTAGACGCCGGGCTGAAGTTCTCCCTCTCTGAGTGTTGTGTCCAGAATGACGACCATTTAAACGCCTCGCATGTTTTAGTATAATATTTACGATTACCGTCTATAATACACTCATATATTTATATTTATCGTAAATTAACTGCGATTATGGGTTAGGCACGCGGAGTGAGGGAGGTAAAAAACGAGTAAGCCACATCATGTGTAGCTTTTCTATGTCTGTCTCACACAAGAGACGCAAATTGATCGGATATACTTTCTGTCTAACTTGCTAGTTTCAGCCAGTCCTTGAGGACGAAAAGGGTATTGGTTTGTTGAACACCTTTGAGACTCCTGATCTCTTCGATGCTTTTATTTATTGAATTAATGTCTTCTCCAGAAAGGGTGAGGCTGATATCGTAGGAGCCCGCTACCTCAAAGAGGGATTCCACACGTCCAATATTAGCGATTTTTTCTGCTATTTGGGACGTTGGAGTGGACGGTGCTACAGAGATGAGAACCAACGCTTTGGGCCTTTCATCCCGGGCTTCAATGGTGAAGCGTTCAATGATTCCCGATTGAATTAGTTTCTGTATTCTCCGTCTAATGGTCCCTTCTGACAATTCCAAGCTCTTAGCCATTGTTGTGTAGGACATTCGGGAATCCTTTCGCAGGAGTTCCAGTATCTTCTTGTCAACGTCATCCAATATAATCATCTAACAAATTGTTAATGGAGGTTTACATTATTTATAGGTTATCAAGAAGACTTACAGTTCTATGGTAACAACTCACGAGTTTTTTCTGTACGCGAAGTTATCCACTTCAAGAACATGACGCAGCATGGTTTACAAAGTAGACGATGTATGTTGCTAGATGGAGGAAATTCATTCGATTATTAGTTATTCCAAATGAAGGTTATTGATTGTACAACCGATGCCTATATAAGAGGGGACAGAAACACCATATAAAAATTTAAATCTTCAGGTGTGTTTGTTGGGAAAAGATAAAAAACGTCTCATGGAAAGTAAAAAGAAGAAGAAACATAAGGTCGCAAAGTCTAGAAATCACAGGTAACAACGGATCTTCCCTCGTTAGCTTACTTCTTTGTAACAATCGACAAGGTGAACGCGGGTTTTCCTCTTGTTGATAAAGGGTACATGAACCTCCCTTTTGATTATCAACTTCAAGCTGAAGTGCTCATGCCATGCTTGAACTTAAAATTGACCTCCACGTTCATATAACCATTCCGACTCAATCAGTTCGGTGGAAGAAGTAGTGGACACTGCTAGAACGAAGAAGTTGGATGGAATAGCCATTACAGACCATGACACTATGGCTGCGTTGGATGATCCCCTTATAAGCAATCAAGACTTGATAATGATCCCCGGTGTCGAAGTTAAAACATGGGAAGGACACGTCCTGGTTTTAGGGTTGAAGAAGCCTCCACCGAAAGGGTTTAACGCCATTGAAGTCGCAGAACACGCGAGGAAAAAGGGTGGCGTGGTGATTATTGCTCATCCAAATATTCCATTCCACAGTTTTAGCGAGGAGGTTATACGCAGGATAAGGCCTGAAGCCATTGAAACCTACAACGCTATGACCCCTTTTTCTCCGTGGATGATACGGAGAAACGTAGCACTCGCGAAAAAATTGAGATGTCCTCAAACAGGGGGAAGCGACTCTCACATGAGTCAAACCGTCGGAGACATGTACACCCTTGTTAATGCCGCCTCAAGAGCCATCGAAGATATCTTAGAGGCCATACGCATTGGTAATGTTAGACCTGCTGGAAGACCTTCTCCACTCTGGGAAGGACCAATCTGGTTAGCAAATCTAATCCGCCATAGAATACGTAGGCCGGACCATGTTTATAAAAACGTATAATTATGGATTACGTTTACTCACAGATTGTAGATTTACAGGTACTTCTAACAGGTTCTGTATACCTCGTAAAGCCCCCGTTTTATGTAGCAGGGAGCGTATAAGATAATCGAGTGAAAAATATTTTTTTTGAAATTAACTACCTATAATTGGAGTGCTCTCAAAATCCTAGCATCGAGAACCCACTTCAAGATCTAGACTTTCAAAGGTTAAAAGAAGTAGTAATGGATCGAATAATAAAAATAGGGGGTCATTAAAAAAATCTTGATATTAACTTTAGATGCCCTTAATGAGCAATTTTTTGGAGGTATCTTAGAGTTTTAATGTTATTTCTATGGTTGATACCGCTCGCGTCCCGCCGACTTCTTGAGGTAATTCCTCGGTTCCTATCGAAATCTTATCCACCGTCAATTCGCTCATGAATCTGCGTCTTGTTACTTCGGCCGTGTCAACTGCTGTAGTTATGGCTCTTCCCCTGGCCTTCAACACAACTTCCTTGGCGTCGGGTCTGTTAAGGTGGGTTATGACTGCTAGGACGTAGCTCATTACGGGTTTTCTTCCAATATAGACAATGTTTTCGTCTTCAGACATGGTTAGTCCTCCTTTTCGGTTTTCTTGTTAATACTGCGCTCTCAAGATAAAAAACTTGTTGTTTGTAGACTAGTATTTCCTCAGTTAGTTAGCTTCTGTGGGCTTGAATAGTACTTCACATTCATCTCCACAGTCTGAACAAACAGCTTTATGCATCGTTCTTGACCGGTCAAAGTTTCTATAACCAGTGTTTCTTCGCTTCCTTTCTTTTAGCTGACATCAGTCCTGCTTTTTTTAGGTAAAAGCTGATGTATGAACTTCGAAGCATAACGCTTTATAAAATATGTTCTTTCTTATGTCCAATTCTCCAAGTTTACGTCTTTTACCTTCGTCTCCGCCGTCTTCTCCTGCCTCTCCCAAAGGGATTTTGATCATTCTTGAGCATTTTCTTATATTTTTGATTGTTCTTTCTTCGTGGACCTGTGGTCTTCTTATTCGTGTCTGAAACAACTTTTGGTGTTTGGTTTCGAACCTTTCCAGCCTTAGTTAACGAGCCATGTGTTGGCATGCTACATCATCTCCTTTTTCACTATCGGATCGTCAGTGACGACCTCAACCTGTAACGTTTGCAGTAAAGCAAGAATTTTTAGTCAGACTCAAGACCTCTATGGGACTTGGAAGTCCAACTATTCGAACTTAAAGCTGCATGCATTACACGCTTTAGCGATCCACATTCTCATGAGTCCTTTTAAAGGTTCTTACTAGCTAGATCTTTCTTCAGGAAGAACGAAATCCTTCATTCAAAGCGAAGAAGACTCACACTTCTATATCATCATAAGTTTTTTCTCTTCTAAATCTGCTTCAATAGGAGAATTTCAACCACTTGTACCCGACGTTCATCGCTAATTTAATGATATGTTTTCATGAGCCAGTTCAAACGAGCAGTAAAGGTGTAAAATTTTTTCTCACGTTTGCAGACGGGAGGCTCACTTCACATGATATCAAGAAAGCGGAAGAAGCATTAATTTTAGCCTGGGATGACATCTCGGTAGTGATCTAGTTTGTGGGAAGGCCTTTGAAGTAGCTGTCTTTTTCACGTCCATATCATAAATAATATTTATTGGAGTTATAGACATATGAGGCTGCGGCTACAATACATCAAACACGTGGTGGGGTGATTTTGCATGGAGTTGAAAGTGGTAAAGGTGGACAAGGTTGAGGGATGTAATGTCATTTTAGGAATGGCTCATTTCATTAAGACTGTCGAGGATTTGTATGAGGCATTAGTGAATTCAGTTCCTAACATCAAGTTTGGACTCGCTTTCTGCGAGTCCTCCGGCCCATGCTTAGTTCGAAGTGAGGGAACGGATGAGGAATTGAAGAAAGTCGCTGAAAGAAATGCTTTAGCCTTATCCTGCGGTCACTGTTTTATCATCTTCCTACGGAACGCCTTTCCAATCAATGTCTTGGGATGGATCAAGAAAGTCCCTGAAGTATGCACAGTATACGCTGCTACGGCGAATCCTCTCGAGGTCATTGTTGTGGAAACGGAGCAGGGGCGAGGTGTGTTAGGCGTTGTTGATGGATTTAAAAGCGCTGGTATTGAAACAGAAAAGGAGGTTGAAGAGCGAAAGGCCTTCATTAGAAACATCAAGTACAAACTATGATACAAACCATCTTCGCCCATCAATCTTTCACACTTGAATCCTCAATTGAGCTACGTGAAGAGGGAACCCTCTTACAATATCCACGTTTTTCGTCTAATTCACTCTTGTTCGAGAGTTGTGTTATCCAAACGAATATTTCCGCAACTATTACTCATCAAAGGTCCGTAGAGCAGTTTAGGGTTATTATTTGACGAGTAAAGCACACCTTTTATTAATATTGTTTAGTACGGTTGAAGCCGTTTAAGTGAATCGATTGCTTTGAACAGTGTTCTATTAGCGTCTCCTTTTGGGAACAGTTTTTATTAACTGAAACGCAAAGGATTTAAATAACATATTTAATTCTTCCTAGTTAACCTACACAAAAATTGTTTGGGAAGTGTGAGCTAAACATTGTCCGAAAATGATAGAATTGGAACGAAGGAAGAAGTAGGGAATCTAAATCCAGGATCTCGTAGTTTAAACCTAACAGTGAAGGTTATATCGAAGAATCCTATAAGAGAAGTCGTCTCTCGAAGGGATGGTACGAGTCACAGGGTAACAGAGGCTTTAGTTGGAGACGAAACAGGTTCAATTCTTTTAACTCTGTGGGATGACACTATTGAAAGCGTCACTGACGGCGACGTAGTGGTCGTTAACAACGGATACATTAGGCTGTTTAGAGGATCAATGCGGTTAAACATTGGGCGCTTTGGAAGCCTCGAAGCATCGGAAGAGGACATCGAAAACGTGAATACCGAGAACAACATGTCCGACAAGCAATACGAACAAGAACGTAGATACTCTGGTTACAGACAATCCTATCAAAGTAGAGGGTATGGTGGCAGAAGAAACTATTAACAACATTCACGACAATAGTGATTTAAGCGTTCTTTCTAAACACCACTTTTATTTTATAACCTTTTTTTTAATGAGAGAGGGTGGAGTCTGCCCTTCTTCATTTAATTACGTCAGAAGTTTTATTCAATGGCTTACCAGGAACCCAAAACTCTTTTATTCGCCATCGAAGTTAAGAGCTTAACCCTTGACGAACGGGTTAAGAAGAAAGAATGCGTAAGCTTAATCCATGTAATGTGTAGGTGAAACGTGCTGGAGAGATTTGACTGATGCCCCGGAAGATTATTGGACATGGAACATGGTATGACAAGATGGCTCTCGACGTAATACAGAAAGAGAAAAGGCTCAAGAGAGGATTGAGTCCGCTTAGGACTGAGAGCGGAATTGGCGCTTCAGGAATTCCTCACATCGGCAGTCTTGCAGACGCCACACGATCCCACGCGGTTTCTCTGGCCATAGAAAATCAGGGAGTTCCATCGGAGCTCATCGCCTTTTCAGACGATAAAGACGGTTTACGAAAGGTGCCAATAGGCTTTCCTTCTGACTTAAAGAAGTACCTTGGCTTTCCAGTTACCTCAATCCCAGATCCCTTCGGCAGTTGTCATAAGAGTTTTGGAGAACATGTTACCTCTCTCCTCTTGGAGGCTTTGGATGCGTGTAACATCCGGTTTCGCTTCATATCTGGCACCGACATCTATCGACGGGGTTTGTTGAACGAGCAGATTGAAGTATTATTAAAGAATTCGACAAAGGTTGGTGAAATTGTTAAAGAAGAAGTGGGACAGGAAAAGTATGTGGATGCACTTCCATACTTTCCTGTATGCCAGAGATGCAGTCGAATATATACGACTAAAGCCTACGAGTTTCTCCCAGAAGAAAGCACAATTCTCTACGTCTGCGAAGGGATGGATATTGCGGGAAGCTGGATAGCGGGCTGTGGTCACAGGGGTGAAGTCGATTATCGCTTGGGAGAAGGAAAGCTGAGTTGGAAGGCTGGAGAATTTGCAGCGCGGTGGGCCGCTCTAGGAATAAGCTTTGAGGCCTATGGTAAAGACATCGCTGACTCCGTTCGGGTGAACGACCGGATCTGTAGAGAAGTCTTGGGCTTCGAGCCGCCTCTCCATGTTCAATACGAGGTTTTCTTGGATAAGAGTGGAAAGAAGATCTCGAAGTCTACAGGAAACGTCTTCACGCCGCAAGTCTGGTTCCGATATGGCTCACCTCAATCCCTCCTCTTACTCACATTGAAACGTTTCACGGGAACTCGAACGCTATCCGTTGTTGATATACCTCAATATATGGACGAACTCGATGAGTTGGAGGACGAGTTTTTTGGAAAAAAGAGGACAACTGAATTAACAGATAAGTCCAAGCTTGCTGGTCTTTACCTGTATTGCTGGGGACTCAACCCCCCTAAATGTCCCGATGTCCACGTCCCCTATAACCTGCTCGTCCGCTTAGCGAAGGTGGCGCCTAAAGACTCCGAGATGGACTTCATCAAAGAAAAACTCCTCTCCTACGGGTACTCAGCGGACGCGAAGAGTGTGGAGTCCCGAATACGTTACGCCTTGAATTGGGTTAAAGACTTCGAGGAAGTCGAAGGGAGAAAAATAACCTTAAGTGAAGTAGAGATACAAGCCGTAGCTGAACTCATAACCATCTTGGAACTCGAAGAGGACGCCGATGCTGTGCAGGGGGCGATCTTCAAAACAGCCAGGAAATACAAGTTAAAACCAAGACAGTTCTTCGAAATTCTATATACCGCTTTACTCGGTGTTCCTCGGGGCCCCCGGCTAGGACCATACGTCATTGATGTGGGCAGACAGAACGTGATTAAGGCGTTAAGGAAATTTGTCTAACCGATGAAGAACTTAGCTCTCATCCCATTTTTTCGAGGTAGTCTTCTCGCGGCGGGCTGAAGACATCTAAGAACAAACCTTTCTCTGTTCCAATGACCTTGACACCGTGTCTCTCATTCGATGGTATAAAATAGGTCATTCCCTCTCGCACAACCACGCTCTCCTCTGCTCTCCGGAACTCCGCTTCTCCCCTTAAACAGATGCCCATCTGCTCATGAGGATGACTGTGTTCCGGAACCACCTCTCCCACCTCAATCTCGACGAGGAAGAACATGAGCCGTTCACTCCACAACAAAATCTTCCCCGTGACACCCTTAAAGAAGGGGATTTCTAAACCATCTTTCAATTCAACAACCTTCAACATCAACACGCCTCAACTGTTTCGCTACTTCGATCCTATCACGGTTTTGCGAATTCATGGGATACTGCTACTTGGAAGATTTGTCTCTAGATATGACTCTCGTGAGCCACTCAATTACTTCTTTTGGGTCATCACATCTCACTTTTACTTGTATCGGGCCGAGAGGTGATTCACCGAACGGGTCACAAAAGGAAATGCGTTGCGCGTAAGCAACCTGTTTTTTCAAGTAGAACGTAATGTAATTTCCCTGCGTTCCTCTCCGAAAAACCCTTCGAGCCGCAGCTAAGATCCTCTCCTGTCTGAGGCTACCATAAAACTCGGTCAAACCCTTTATTCCCTCCGTCGTCGCGACGAGAAGACTCTTCCGCCCTCCCGATCTGACGTCAATGGTAGCCACTGGGAAGAGGTTTGTAATAGCCTTCTTCACCTTTTCTAGGTCCTCGGTGGGATTCACTTCAACTTCCACAACGACTTGAATGTCATTCACGTAGATATTCCTCTAAAAACGTCCTCACTCTTTTCTTGAACTGTGTCAATGTCCCTTCACCATTGATTATGTGGTCTGCCATGACGATCGCTGATCCAAGTCCCACCATGAGTTCCCTCTCATCACGTAAGGCAAAAGTATGTCGGTTCATGGAATCATCGCTTCGTCCTCGTTTAAAGATCCGACGAAATCTCGTCTTTGGAGAGGCGTGGATGGATAACAGTTCGAAGGTTGGATAATGCTTACGAAATTCTTCAACCTCCGCCAGACTCCTCACGCCTTCGATAATGATTGGACCACCACTACCTCCCGCAAGCTTTGCTATAGACCGTTTAGCCACAACGGCGGCGCCCTCTTCCTCCCGCATCTCAATCATGACACGCCCCAAATTTGTTGGCGTCAATTTCAGCCCTCTCCTAGCTGCCTCCTCTCGAACCGCATTGCCCATTACAACGATGGAAAAACCAATGGTCTTCCCTACGTCAGCAGCAACGCT
The DNA here is from genome assembly GCA_030670615.1 of Candidatus Bathyarchaeota archaeon. Classification (GTDB taxonomy): domain Archaea; phylum Thermoproteota; class Bathyarchaeia; order RBG-16-48-13; genus DAOVBJ01. Next base: position 10,383 of record DAOVBJ010000015.1, read on the forward strand.
TTTCCCCGAACCCGGCATCCCAACGATGCCCAGAATCTTTAACCCAGTCACTCAATCGCCTCCTCCCATTCCAGAGATGCCTACGACAGACATTTGTATCCTTTCTTTTCGAGCAACTTTATAAACCTACCAAACGCGGCTACTTAAAGACGGTTTATGTATGAAGTGGAAAACAGGTATGGATGGGACATTCGTTGCGTGAAGACGGGTCAGTATCCAATAGCACAGCCGTCTTTTCGAGGGTCAGAACCCGCGTAGAGGCAGCCCTGTTCATGGTCTGCAATGATTATTTGTCCACCACCAAACTGTGGTGAGAGGCGACTCACAACCTCTATCTGGTGACCTTTCTTCATCAGATTCTTCATCGTTGTAGGGGCGATGCTGTCTTCCAATAGGACTTTTTTTCCTTCTTCGAAGCGGAAGCGGGGGGCATCCAGTGCGTCTTGAGGACTCATGTGGAAGTTTACGATGTTTGAGGTCACTTGAAGGTGGCCTTGAGGCTGCATGTGACCCCCCATGACGCCGAAGCTCATGAAGGGCTCTCCGTTTTTATACATCATCGCGGGTATGATTGTGTGGTAGGGTCGCTTCCGAGGCTCAAGACAGTTATGATGGGCTTCATCCAGATTAAACGATGCCCCCCTGTTTTGAAGAACGATGCCTGTGCCCTCGACCACGACTCCCGATCCAAAATTATGGTAAAGGCTATTGATGAATGAGATCATGTTTCGATCCTTGTCCACCACCGTTAAGTAGACTGTGTCTGAAGCTTTCATGAGCCCAAAAGAAGCCACCATGGCCTTATCAGTTATCCGTGCTCCCCTCTTTTGACAGTAGGTCTCAGAGATAAGTTGCTTGACAGGTATCTCCTGAAATCTTGGGTCCGTGATGAAGTGGTGACCGTCTGCGAAGGCGAGTTTCATGGACTCGATCATCGTGTGTAGATATTGTGAAGAGTTAAATTCGAACCCCTCTACATCGAAGTGGGAAGCGATCTTCAAGGCCTCCAAAGCGCAGAGGCCCTGGCCATTGGGAGGTAACTCATAGAGAGTGTGCCCCTTGTACTCGATGTTGATGGGGGTGACCCACTCCGGCTCGAACTCGCTGAAGTCCTCCGACTCCATTATCCCCCCCTTATTCTCCAAGAAC
>DAOVBJ010000205.1 GCA_030670615.1 Candidatus Bathyarchaeota archaeon
CTATTCACTTCTTCAGTGACCGCTTTAACTAACTCATTTGGGGATTCATCTGCTCCCACAGCGTATATGGGAGCTCCTGATACTGCGTCATCAATGTTAGGGGCGGATATCTTGACGCCCGCGGCTGCAGAGACTGTTTGCACAGGGGTAAACTTGTCTCGTGGGTCCCTCATCTCGTCTAATGGTTTGGGTAGAAGTAGGGCACGGACCTTCGTCGTTATTGGCGTCTCCTTTCCACCGACGACGATGGTGTCTCCTCTGTTCAGACTTCCGTCATAGATGATTGCGTCAAGAGTCGTCCCAAGTCCGGGTTCTTTTTTCACCTCTAGAATAGTCCCTCTCGCGGGGCCCTCGCTCGTCACCAGCTTCTCTTGCATGTATTGCTGGGTTAAACCTATGAGAATGGCAAGCAATTCGGGAATTCCTTCCCCTGTTTTTGCGCTAACGGGGGAGATTGCTATGGTGTTGGTGAAGTTGGTTACGCGGTCGTAGCGTTCAGCTTTAAAGCCAAGTCGAGAAAACGTGCCCATGAGCAGGTAGAGGAGGTCGTCGAGTTGGCGTCTGACTGATGAGTCTTGACGGTTGAAGGATTCGCGGAAGGTCATGTTCGGATGGTTGACCCACCCCGGGATGGCATCGATTTTGTTGGCGGCAACTATGAAGGGGGTTTTACGGTTTTTTAGGATGGAGAGGCTTTCATAGGTTTGGGGTTCAAATCCTCGGACAACGTCTACGACGAGGATTGCTATATCGGCCACTGAGCCACCCCTCCTCCTCAGATTCATGAAGATGCTATGTCCTGGAGTGTCGATGACGAGGAGTCCTCGTACTTTGATCTTTTTGTTCACATCCGTGTAGAGGACGCCACAGATCTCTCTCAAGGTTTCAATTGGGAAGAAGCTTGCGCCGATGTGTTGTGTCATGGAGCCTACTTCTCTGGAGGCCACGGCTGAGCCACGGATCTTATCGAGTAACGTGGTTTTTCCAGAGTCAACATGGCCTAAAACACAAATAATTGGCTGGCGCAGATTTTCCATCCGTCTTCTCACCACACACTACTGATCTCAGCTTTTTCCTTGCCTGAAGTGTGTCGCTAATCGCTTATATGTATTGATTGAACTTTCTGAATGATGCTTCAACCCTTTCTTCATCATGGAAGAGCGAACTATTTTATTACCGTTTGTGGCTTCAATTTTTTCATGATACGGGAAATTGTTCTATCAATGCCCAAATTCACGTAGACGTCCTCTACTAACCCTCGACTTTGATAATATCGTACCAACGGCTCAGACTGTTGGTGGTACTGCTTCAATCGCGTCTCTATCACCTCAACACGATCATCCTTCCTCTGAATCAATGTCCCTCCGCATTTGTCGCATATTCCCGGCGTCTTCGGATGCATTGCAGGCATATTATAGTCCATACCGTCCAAGGTTTCCTCAATGTCAATGATGTTGTAGATCTCTCCGCATTTGTCGCATATTCGCCTAGCAGAAAGCTTCCTAATTAAAATTATTTCGTGAATCTTCAAGTTGAGGACTACATCTATCTTCACTACCTCGTCTAAAGCCTGTGCTTGAGGGATTGTCCGGGGATACCCATCCAGAATAAATCCGTTCTGACAGTCAGGTTCGTCAATCCGCTTTTTCAGAGTGATAATGGTGATGTCATCTGGAACTAGTCTGCCTTTTCTTACGTATTCATTAACCTGGTTTCCGAAGTCACTGTCTTTCTTAATGGCTTCCCGAAATAGTTCGCCCGTGGAAACGTGCGGCACATCCAATAATCTTGCAATACGCGTGGAATAGGTTCCCTTACCGGCACCCGGTGAACCAAGAAATATGATCTTCATGTTCCCCTCTCCTATCATGTTACTGTTGAATAGACAAATGAAAAACGAGAACAATAACCTTTGACAATTTGAAGTTTACAGCTTGATACTGGCTTATGAAGGTTTTGCGTAACGTTCTGTCCACTTCAATTTTCGAGGGTCTCTCTTGAAGATTATCATCGATTTTCGACATCTGGTGGAACAGAACCAGTAAATAGTTCCGTCGTTTTTAACGTACATCGATCCTCGTCCTTGAGGAAAGGTTCGTCCACAAAAGGAACATTCATAGTTTCTGGGCAATTACGTCACTCGCCTATCGGGAGGTATGTCTAGTAGCGTCTACTCGCTTCCCTCTCCGTTTCCCTGAGCATGAGTGTGTCGCCCGGTCTGACCGAGCCTTTCACGTTACGGGTGATAATTCGTCCCTTATCCCTTCCACCGAGTACTCGCACTCGCACTAAGTTCACTTCTCCTGTGACCCCTGTTTTGTTGATGACTTGAATCACTTCAGCAGGCGTCAAATCTTCCCTTGAACTCACTTTTCAGACGTATCCCCTTTCTTCAACGAATCGAGCTTCGCACTTATTTCTTTCACCAAGTCCGCAGCGTTTCCTGGGTCGACAATGCACACGGCGGCCGAGCCCACGTCCAAGCCTGACGACTCGCCTAACCGGTATTTCCTTGGGACAAAGATGAACGGAATCTGTCGTTCATCACACAGTATGGGCAGGTGAGCCACGACCTCTGGTGGTTCAACATCTTCTGCTATATAGACGAGTGTTGCCACTCCTCTTTCCACAGCTTTAGTGGCTTCGTTAGTTCCCCGACCAATTTTTCCCGTGTCCCTAGCCACCTGAAGGGCTTCATAGGCCACATCTGAGAGTTCCTTAGGTATATTGAGTTTAACGTAAAATGGT
>DAOVBJ010000093.1 GCA_030670615.1 Candidatus Bathyarchaeota archaeon
TTTAGCGCGGGTTTGAGGACCCTGTGCTCGCTAAACAAGCTAATTAGCGAAACGAAATCATCCACCTGAAGAGAATGAAAAGGAATATATCGTTAGTCACTTATTAAGAGAATAATAAGGTTGTGAAACAAATGTTTGTCCAAGTGACACCGGAATACATCGATCTTTTAAATCAAGCCGTTTCTCGGGAACTTGAAGTCTCAGTGCAATACATGTTGCAACACACGAAGATGGAAAAGCTAATGCGTAAAGTCATCCCAGAGAACATTCTCCTGGACAAAACCACGTATGAGGCCATGGGCAAATTTTTGAAGGAATTCTCCATTCAGGAAATGAAACACGCAGCCTCCATCATGGAGCGCATTTATTATCTAGGAGGACAGGCAACCACCAAAGCCAGTAGACCACACATCGGAAATACTTTGAGCGAGTTTGCGCGAAACGGGGCGAAGGCGGAAGAAGAGGCTCTTGTGCTGTATCGTAAAATTATGAAAGCCGCGGGACAAATAGGCGACTGGGAAACGCGCCAATTGTTCAAGAAGATCTACGCAGAGGAAGAAGCCCACCTATTCAAATTCCAAGAGTACACGGAGATGGACGACGAGCCGGAGGGATCGGAGTCACCCGTATCCGAGTGGCGTAAAGTGTTCACCGACGACTATTTCGCCCTGCTCAATAAAGCGGCAGCAAGCGAAATATCGGCCATAATTCAATACACGAATCAGCATGAAAAAGCCAATTTACTGGCGTTACGCAAAAAAATTACAGCGCTCGAAGTCATCACGGAAAAGAATAAGGCCGCAGCCATCAGCGACTTGCTGAAAGAGATCTTTATGCAAGAAATGGAACATTTGGAAAAGATCTCGGAGCGAATCTACTTGCTGGAGGGTGAGACCGTGAGCGTTCCCGACCCGCTACCCCAGGTCGGCGAAACCGTCGACGATTTTGTGCAGCTGGGTCACACCGCGGAAAACGATGCCATAATGCTGTACCGACAACTCATAGACGAAGCACTTAAACGGGGGGACACCGTGACTCGACGCATGTTTGAAGAAATCGTCATGCAAGAAGAAGACCATTACTGGAACTTCGACGATTTCCTCTAGTAGACCTCTTTTTTATTCCCCTTCCCATTCTTTTTCAACACAAGCGTTAAAGCAAATATGTCGCTGCCAACTACAAAGGCAAAAATAGGGGACATTGACTCGCCTGTAACATTCTTCTCCAGGCTACTACTTACATGTCGTAGGAATACCGTTTTCATCTGCTTCCGAGTTCCTGTACGATGGTGTGTTTAAGGGTTGGTTCAATGCTTCGATTTGATGTTCTGGTTCGCTCAGTAGACAATGGAGTTACTCCTTTTCTGATAAGTAGTTGTCTCTAGGTGAAAAACATATATAACGTCATAATATGCTGTAGGGTGCTGAAGAAGCCATGAAACTCCTAATGTTCAATGTACGGGAATTTTGGTACAAGACGTACATGAAAACCCTTAAAGAAGTTAAAGACACTGATAAAGAAGAATCCGTCAAGGACGCCATAGTTGTGTTTGCAAACGTAGAGGGAGAAGATCAGGAACAAACAGCCAGCACAATCCGAAAAGCCGTAAAGAATATTCTTTGGCTCGCTAGAAAGACCGGTAGGTCAAGAATTGTGCTGCATTCTTTTGCTCATCTCTCCGATAGCAAGTCAAGTGTGGAATTCGCGGCAAAGGTCTTTGAAGCCATTGAAGACAGATTAACCCAAAAAGGCTACGAGGTTTCCAGTACGCCCTTTGGATATTTCTTGGAATTCAAAATCCATGTTTTAGGAGAATCGCTGGCAAAAGTGTGGAAAGCCCTCAACTAAACCTAAATTTAATAGCATGATCATACTGATTCTTCAAGAGAGGGTGACGATGAAGGCTGATGTCGCGAAATTCGTGAGGTTTTGTGATAGCCCCTTGGGTAAGCGGATACTGAGAAAGGAAGCCGGATACATCTACAACGAGTTACGCGGCAATGAGTCCATTCTTGACATCGGCTGCGGCATCGGCTCCTTTGAACAGCATCTTCCCACGCTTAATATAATAGGGTTAGACGTTTCTGAAGACATGCTAGTAGAAGCGCGGAAGAGGAGTGACAAAACCTTTATCCAAGGCGATGCAACGGATTTGGAGTTTCATGATTCAACCTTTGACGCCGTATTCACGGTAACCACTCTCGAGTTTCTTGAGGACTTTCAAAAAGCGGTACGGGAGATCGCAAGAGTGACCAAACCACAAGGTAAACTTTTGGCAATGATGTTGAATCCTCACTCAGAATACTTTAGAGAAAACGTGCAAAGGCCTGGCGACTATTTTCAAAGAATCAAACACACCAATACTAAAGAGATACAAGAGTACATATCCCGATTTTACGTGGTAAGTAAAGAAGAATTGTTTCTCGGTATACAGGGAGAACAGGTTTTTGAGACTGATGATGAGAACCTTGCCTCGTTATACGTGTTAGTCGGAACCAAGAAACGTTAATTCTTCTCTCACGTCCTGACCCAAGCCGGTGTTGCGACAAGAGTCTACGACGCATATCAGTCCATTAGTGCGACTACTAAAACTCCTGAAGCCATCATGAGAATTGCTGTCAGGTAGAAGCTTGCGGTCATGTTGAAGACATCCATGAAGAATCCGATGGTGATTGCTCCCACGGCGTAGCCCGCATCCCTCCACATACGGTACACGCCAATGGCTGAAGCTCTCCACGTCGGATGAGATAAATCACTGACTGCCGCAATCAAGGTGGGATAGAGTAACCCATACCAATACCATTGAGTATGCTCGTGAATAACCAGTAAGTAAATCCACTACTCAACGTTGTCATGAGAATGCCTAAACCACTGATCCACATGCCTGCCACAATAAGCCATTTTCTCCCCCATTTGTCAGAGAGCGGACCGACTACAAGCTGTAAAATACCTCAGCTCAAGCCGTATGATCCCACCACGATCCCTATTTTATCCAGACTGAGTGACTTAAAGTAGAGCGGAAAAGCGACCCACACCATAACATCAACAAACTTCTCCACGAGGCCGGCTTGAGAACAAGCGAATAATGATCTATTCCCCCCACGAAACCAGCTTCATAACGTCAACAACGCCTAACCTCTTCGATACTTCGGATGAAGAAGAGCGGCGGGCATAGGGTAGCGTTTCCTTCACCAAGCCCACGGATATCAATGGTGCGATAAAGATGACTGCGAGTCCAAAGTAAAAGGGTACAGGTCTGACCCCGAAGACAGCTGCAAGGTATCCTGTAATCATGGTAGCGGCTGCGACTCCTAAATAGCCGCCCCACTCATTTAAGCCCGCGGCAAAGCCCCGCTCTCCCTCACTTGCCATGTCAAGTTTTGATGTCTGAGTCATCGTCCATGTGAGTCCTTGATTAATACCCAGAAAGACATTCGCAAAGGCCACCCAAAACCAACTCGGTGCCCACAGGATAATGAGTGGGACAGGTATGGCGGCAATCCATCCTAAAATTAAAAGATTTTTCCTCCCCCAGCGATCAGCCCATACACTACTAAAGAGGTTCATGAAGGCTTTTACAACACCGAAACTCACAATAAACGAGAAGAGGACGCTGAACGACGCGACACCAAACACCTCTTTCCCCAGAATAGGGACAACATTTCTCTCAAGACCCACCGTCATCCCAACGAAGAAGACCAGTAGAACCTGGGGGATAACATGATGGAGATTGGCCTTAATACCCACCCGAAGCTTATCCCGAGTCATAATATCATATTTTTCGCACTACTTTAATAGCTTCGCTGGAACCAAGTCTGAGGCTCCCTACTTCTCAAATCTTAAAGGCAGGGTTTGGTGTTTTCTGGGAGTTCGGTGAGAAAAAAGTCAATACCCTCAGAGAAAATGGGGCGGGTATAAATTAGCCCTTTGAGGGTTGATGTTCTTTGGGGTACCACCAGCTAGCTAGATAGAAGGATTTTTGCGCTTTCAATCCAATTGGCGGCTCTGTTCTCGGAAACGCCAATCGCCTCCGCTAAGTGTTGAGACTTACTTTCTGCCAGCTTCTGAACAGAATCGAAGCCCGCGGCTTTCAGCTGCTCAGCCCTTTTTTGACCGATGCCTTTCACCTCACGGAGATCTATATCTCTCTCTGGAGGCGTCGCTTTCACGACACGATAGGCCTTAAGCGTGTCCACGTTTTCATCATACTTGGTCGAACGCTTGGGGTCAATAGGTATACACAGCTCCAAGGCCTGCAAGAAGCTCAAACCCGCTTCCTTCAACTCATGTGAACTGAAGCCTCTGCCTTTCCTCGATTTTCTCCCCTTCTTGATAACAGCGTAAATATCTTCAACCATGTTTATCACCAGAACCAATTTTATGTTGTATATCCGTTAAGTGTCTCCTCATACGATCTATACAAGGAGTTCGCGTAGGTTTATCTTCAGACATCGCTCAATAAATTATTTTCTTTCCAAAATATTGTGAGGTCATCTACTCTCTGACAGCTAACAAGTGAGAAAGCCAAATAAGGCTCAGAGTTACCATCAACAAATGTGGGGGGTAGAGTCCGGGATCTCTTTTTTCAGGCGGTTACACGGACCCATACCACAACTGACGTTCTCCATCAATCGTCTTTGAAGTAAGGGAAAAGAGAAGATGAATAGAAAAATGTCCGTGACCTTCCAGACTCCGATTCGCATTGGCATGAAGTGCAACGGAATTACCGTATCTGACACAGAGTCCTATTAATCGGAACAGCTAGCTAGCTAACTTTTAGAAAACAGTACCGATAAATTACAGAGTGTTTTGAACGACGTAGACTCGTTTATGCGTCGAGAAGAACAAGGATTAATGAATTATCTGTTAAAGGGGTGTGTGCACGGTAGATTGCTTTGT